>JAGGAA010000111.1 GCA_017889675.1 Bacillota bacterium
CTTTCCCATAACACGGCTTATTTTTAAATTCATTTTTTAAACTTACATTTTAAACGTAAGTTTAATTATAGTATATTATATATTTCCTGTCTACCATATAAGACCAGAAAAAATGCGGGTTTAATCGAAAAAACCTCCGAATTATCTGACAGATAATTCGGAGGTTTCTCATTTTAACCTGGCACGTCCTGCCACCACGTAGCGGGCTATACTCGCACTTCAAAGTTGCTTTTCACTTTAGGTGTTGTCGTCTGAGGCGTTACAACAATATCTAGGCCCTCTTTATTCATTACAGCTGTTGTTCGCTTTGAATAGTCAATAAGTGTACGCTGTTGTTTCGTCTTCCTTTTATATAAACGCAGACCCACTAAAATCACGGCAATAACTCCGACTATCCCGATAAAGGGAAGATAGCTAAAAGCAGACGGTTTGCTATTCACCACTGGCGGTTTATCAGGAACGACTGTTTGTGCAGAAACAGCCTGAGAATCAGTGCTAGCGGCAGGCGCTGCCTGGATACTATTTGTTTTGTTTATTGTTGTTGGAGCAGGCGCGGTTTTGTCGCCGGTCTTAGTCTGCACCGGCTTTCCCTGAAAAGCCTTACCCAATTCATCTAGCTTCTTAGCCGTACCTGATAATTCCGTACTCACTGGCTTACTCGAGTTTTGGCTTGAATTAGCAGCAGCCGCTGGCGAAAGATCAGCCGCCGTATGGGAACTTGCCGGAGTAAGCGTAGGCGCAACAGGCGGCGTGGGTTTTGTTGGCGGAGTAGGCGCTACTAGCATAACAACACTCCTTTTCTATGTTTAATAAAATTGCCGTACATCTTGATTGTACCATATCGCAGCTAGTTATGGATGCGGAAATTTCACCATAAAAGTAGTCCCAGATTCTCCCGTCTTAATCTCTATTTTTGCATTATGCCGATTAGCTATGTTAAAACATATCGGCAACCCCAGTCCGGTTCCATTTTCTTTTGTTGTCAAAAAAGGCGTTCCTAATTTCTGCTCAATTTCCGGCGGAATACCGCTACCCTGGTCTTGAATAAATAAAACCACCTGCTCAGCTTCCGCAAACGTGCCAATCGTCAATTGACCTCCCGGCAACATAGCTTCCAAACCATTCCTAACGAAATTGAGAATTAATTGCCTCATTTCTTGGGCATCCAGCAGCAAAACAGGGAGATCATCCAATAATTCCGTAACAATCCATTTTTCATTAAGCAGTGCATCAGACTCCAGCAATGGCAACAGATTTTGGATGATCGTATTCAGGTTCTGCGGTGACTGATCAAGCAGCTTGTTCCTGGCCAGAGAAAGATATTCTGTAATGATGGAGTTAGCTCGATCCAGTTCGGTAATCATCAAATGGAGCCGCGAGTCAAACTGGGCAAATTCCTTCTTCCGCATGAAGGACTGCAAAAACCCCCTTACCGTCGTCAGAGGATTCCTGATCTCGTGGGCAATACCAGCAGCCATTTCTCCAATCAGGTTTAACCTGTCCATGCGAGACATCTCTTTTTCCATGAGCTTGCGGTCGGTGAGATCGGCGATAATCGACCGATAGTTTGATCCATAATTACCTGCGCCTGGCAGCGGCATACTGATAATTTGAGCATGGATAGCCGCAGATTTTCTGGGTATAATTTCTAATTCAGTAATGACTTTTTTACCAGTCAGCCTGCATGCGCGCAAATGATCAAAAAAAAGTTTATAACTACCTTTATTGACAAAAACCGTCATCGGCATGCCCAGCAGGCGTGGTCGCTCCATGCCTAATAAGGCCGCACCAGCAAGGTTAATCTCACTGATACAGCCCTTTTCGTCAAAAGTCACGTAACCCGCCGGCGCAAAATCATAAAGATCAGCATAGCGATTGCGGGATTCCTCCAACTCCCCGAGTGTCTCTTGCATCGCCTGACACTGAATTTCTAAGTCCCATTCCTTGGCCCGCAATTCATACTTTAGCTGCTTTAATTCTTCTGCTCCGGTATTATCCAACGATAGGAGCGATTTCGCGGGATCAATGATTCCCCGCTTTCCTTCGGCATCTGATCTGGCCATATAGCCTCCTCCTGACAGGCACATTATTCTCCCCGGTTCTGCTGGACATCTCCAGACCTTATCATCCTGTGGTTCGCTTGAATATTTAGTTTTACCATATTTATTCCTAGTTAGCTACGAAATAACAGTTTCAAAGGCCAGCAGAATCAATTTGGTATTATCGTGCAATCTTACAATCTGTCGGGCATTAATCAACATAGTTAATTCCCCGATATCAGAGAAATCGCCGCTAACCGCAAAATCTTCAAAAGCCTTATCCTGATCCAGAAGATCAGTCAGCAGGACGCGCAGTTCAAGCAGGTCCCACTGGCTGTTTTTTATTTGGAAAATGGATTGACCATTCAATTCTTCAGGTGTTATTCGAAAAGTCTGACAAAAAGCCTTGTTGGCCGTCTTCAGCCGCAGGTCAGCGTCGAGAACAACCATGGGATGCCTTACGGTTTCCACAATGGCTTCAGCATACTCCCGGGCCCCCTGAACAACTCTGATGCTTTGCTTGATGGCATCAATATCGGCAAAGGTAATAATAACACCATCAATTTTATTATCTGTAGTCCGATAGGGACGTATTTGCATCGAATACCAGTGCCCCCATCGATCCTGGACTTCCTGCTCTATGCTGTTTAACGTATCAATTACCTGGAGACTCGCTTGCTCCAAATCAGGAACAGCAATATTCGGCTTAATATTGCTGATCGGCCGCCCGACATCAGCGCTGATCAGGTTAAATACCTTTTCGCCAGCCGAGTTGAAACGTCTGATGCACAAATCGCTGGTAAGTATAAGGACAGGAAGGTTGATGCTGCGCAGCAGATTGATCATATCATTGTTGACATGGTTCAATTCTATATTGCGGATTTCCAGTTCTTCGTTCAATGTCATCAACTCTTCATTAGCTGACTGGAGTTCCTCTTTGGCAGTCTCCATTTCTTCATTCATGCTCTGCAATTCTTCGTTACTTGATTGTACTTCTTCGTTTGCATACCTAAGGTCTTCATTAGCTGCTTCGTGCTGATCGATGATCGACTGCAGGTATTCCTTCGTGGCGGCGACCTCCTGTTGCAGGCGCAGGACTTTATCGGCTGCCCTCGCTTGTTGAACCACTTCTGGTGCCACAATGCCGCTATTGTACCTACCATCAGGCATAGGCTGCGATACACCATCCCGAAATACCACCAGGAAATACTCGCCTTTTTGAAACGTCCCATTGATCGGAACAACATCAACATTAACCGGGAAGGATTGCCCATTCTCGAGAACATGCAGACCTTCCTTTTTAACCAGTACATTTTCCTTTTTGGCCTGATTGACGGCAGCGCGCAGCCCGGCAAACAAACCATCCCTGGCCATTTTTAACAGGTTTACACTCGGCATTCCTGCAGCCGGTTCAAGATAGACGCCAGTACGCCCCCGGAACTGGATAATATCCATTTGGCTATTGATAACTACACCAGACGGGGCATATTTGCCGAGAACAATCCGGTCAGCCTCTTTTTGCACATCCAGCCAAGAACCGCTATTCAAACCATCTGGCTCCTCCTTGCTGCGGTTTTGGAGCAATGCCGCATGCTCAGCAGCCGAAAAATCAAATACCAGTGGCGTGGCTACCGTTTTTTTTGTATAAATCCTGTATTTTTTATCCACCAAGTCAAACAGATCGGCAAATACACCGATAGACTCGGACGCCCCCAAAATCAAAAAGCCATTGGGATTCAGTGCATAATGGAAAATCGGGAATATTCGTTTATGCAATACCGAGCCAAAATAAATCATCACATTGCGGCAACTGATGAGATCTACCCTGGAAATAGGCGGGTCTTGTCCGATATCCTGTCTGGCGAATACGCATATGTCGCGAATCGTTTTGCTGACCTGATAGCCCTGTTCCACTTCAACAAAGAAGCGGTTAAGCCGCGCTGGACTAACATCGGTCATGATTGTCATGGGGTAAATTCCAACCCGCGCTTTGTCGATAACTGTTTTATTAATATCTGTGGCAAAAATCTGAATTCGCCTGTCGATATTGTTATCCTCCAAAAATTCCAGCAGCGCGATGGCCATTGAATAGGCTTCCTCGCCTGTTGAACAGCCAGGCACCCACAACCGGATAGGCACATTGGGTGCAGCAGTGCTGATAATGAATGGAAAAGCGACCTTTTTCAAGGTCTCGAATGCCTGCGGCTCACGAAAAAAATTCGTGACATTGATTAACATATCTTGCTGCAGGGCGGTGAGTTCTGCGCCATTTTGCTGCAGATAAGCAACATAATTATCAAGCTTGTTAATCTTGAGCAAACCCATTCGGCGCATGATACGCCGTTTTATTGTTAACTGCTTGTATTCAGCGAAATTAATGCCGCTGGCTTTGCGTAACAAGGCAATAATCTTATTCAGTGCGTCGTCTTCGTCCGTGAACAGCGCGATGTCTTCTATTATCGAAGATTGCTTACCTAATTGCTGGTTATGGATTTTGCCGCCGGAATTATTTTCGTCCAATATTTTTCTCTCCTTAACAAATAGCGATGAAAATATGCTCCAATTTTGTAGCAATTATAGCCAACAAAAAAATACATAAATGGATATTTTTATTAAAACCTTCTATTCTAATCTAGGATTATCCTGCCGAAAAGCTAACAGTATTATCTGAAACTAAAAATATATTCTACCAAATACATTTTTATGCTATCTCAACAACATTTCTGTCCCAGAAACTGCTTTTCCTGCCAAACACTATAAAAGGCTCCTGAAGAAAAAAACCTCAGAAGCCTTTATACCTGCTAAAAAAGCGTGTATACTGCTGAACCACCAGCAGTGGAGTAAAATATTTTAACATTTGTCACACAAACAAGTTAGCCGCATATACTATCTATATACAACATGTTACAGACTTTTGCAGGTAGGTGGTGTGTTGTCAATGCATTACCTACCTGCGCCTGCAAACTTCTTTACTGCAGAATATATAGATAGATGAGGTGTCATTATGAGCAAAGTCTCCCTTTCTCGAGCAGAGACCATACTTCCTCCTGATATTGGCGACCAGCTTGAGGTTTTCTTATATACCAATCTTAGCACCATAGTTTCTCCTAATCCTGATGTATTATTAACACCCCGTTTTCAAGCAGCATTAACCTCCGCTTTAAATGATGTCGGCGTTCGGCATAATATCGCTGTACCAAGCGACCTTAAAGATATATTTGACGTGTTTATAGTCATGAATGCAGGCAGGATCGTTTAAGAAACAAACAACTGCTTAGCTATTCAGGGTATTGTACAACTGCATCAATAGCTAATACCTTTCCAATAAATCGGGGTGGATATTTCTGCTTTTGCCGGGAGATGAACCTCTTTGAGCGCCCATCTTTTGAATTCTTCAAAACCAGTTCGATCCACAATGTATCCAATATGCTCCTTTCCGCCGGGAGCAGACGGATCAATGTAATTTTTTACATAGTCATAGGTATTACAAATGATTTTAGTAATACTGTCTTCATCTGCCCACTTGATGAAGTCTTCGCCCAACCGCGGATTCTTCTTGCCTGTTCGGCCAAAAAGAGTTAATCGGAAATATTTTTCATGGCTGCGCGCCCATGCGCCGGTTGGGCAATTCAGCACACACTCGCCGCACCCGATACATTTCTTGGCGTCACGCACGACCTTGTAATTTAACGTCTCCAAAGCACTTACTGATTTTCTGGTACAAGCTTTCACACAGGCTCCACAACTTACACAGCGATCTGTGTCATAATGGGGCAAGGTCATACCCATAATCCCGAAATCATGCATTCTTACCTTTGCGCAATCATTAGGACAACCAGTAAGCGCCACCTTAAAATGCAGATCATTGGGGAAGATGAGGTATAGCCTTGCCCCACAATCTCTTGGTTAATATCCAATCCCGCGATAATCGGTTGAAGTAGCTCATTAACCTTAGGCATATCTTCAAATTTGATACCAGGAAGTTCAAAGCCCTGCCTTGTTGTAATAGTAACAATGCCGTTACCATAGGTTTCTGCTATGTTTTGAATCATCCCTAGATATTTTGCTTCCAGAAATCCCCCTGACACACGAATTCGCGAAGCAGTCAAACCTCTGTGTTTTGTTACGCGAAACGCATTTTTCTTCAGCTTTTTGGTATTGACATCCATTTTTCATACCTCCCTTCTAATCAAGCAGCCGACAGTCTTTTACATAATTAAATACAGGCCCATCTAGACAGACATAGGTATCATCAATTTTACAATGACCGCATTTTCCGATGCCGCAGCACATTTTCCGTTCATGAGAAATCCAAATATTTTCCTCGTGAAAGCCTCTCGTCAGCAGTCCTTGTGTAGTGAATTTCATCATCATCGGTGGCCCAACCACAATGGCAACCGCCTCACTCACATTTTTCAGGTTCAGTTGGGGGATATATTGTGTGACCAAACCAATCTGACAGACAGTATCACTTTCCGCACAGTCTACCGTCAGAATGACCTCCATACTTTGCTTCCAGCGCCCGAAATCTTCCATAAATAAAATATCCTGCGGCGTCTTAAAACCTGCTACCAACGTCATACCTTGTATTTCTTCGCTGTGGCTGCAAAAATAGTCTACAACACCTTTTACCGGAGATAGACCCGTCCCACCAGCAATTACGACAATCTCTTTGCCCTTATAGTTGCTGATATCAAAACCGTTGCCATAGGGACCGCGCATAAACAGTTTATCGCCAACATACCGCTCAAAAATCTCATTAGTAACCTTACCCACCCGGCGAATAGTCAAATCCACGGTATCGTCACCGATACCGCTGACTGAAATGGGCGCTTCACCATACTTTGGAATGGAAACTTCAAAAAACTGTCCTGGCTTCACATCCCCTTCATAAGTAAGGCGAAACGTATATTCAATATCTGTGTGCTTGACAACCTCCTTAATCTC
>JAGGAA010000112.1 GCA_017889675.1 Bacillota bacterium
AATGTCACAAATTGGTGGATGAGTTTGAAAATGGTTATGAGCAATAGAAAACTGGTGATAAAATAGCTCAGCAAAGGCTTAACTTCTCCGAAAATAAGAAGTTAAGTCTTTGCTATTTTGATTTTAGTAATTTTTTTCTGATATTATGATAAGTCGACTGCTACAATTATTAATAAATAGAGGTGCAAATGTTTTGAAAGAATCCGTTTCCCGTATCCCTACGCTGCATACTTTTGAAAATCCAATTCGTTCTGTTGTCTGGGCTAACCATTGTATCTGGGTAGAACAAGTAAACAAGAGGTTGGAAGATGATTTTGAATGTGCGATGTATTATGAGCCATATTCAAATCTTGTATATCCAGACACGGTTGACGCCATTTTTGTGGAAATTAGTGTCAACCAAAAAAAATATCATGTTTCAGGATTTGCAGTTGTTCCCGATGAAGAACGTGAAGAAATTAAAATTAATGAAGGGTATACAGATTATAATACTGCTAAACAGGTGGCAGTTCATTGGTTGCTGGAAGCCCGTAAGTTTATTAATTCACAATATAAGCATACAAAGTTGTCATATTTGTGTAATGAGCATGTAACGCCAAGATGACATCTTTGTTACACATTGTATTCTCATCTAGTCTGTATTGTCGTTGCGATTATGCGGACTAGATTTTTTTTGCATGGAAAAAGGTCCCAAAACAAGCCATTATCAGTATTATTATAATTTTCTCATAAAAAAGGACTAAACTTGGAATGAAAGTTGCAATACAATAGTTCGTGATTGGTTATAGGAATAAATTTTGCGTTTTACCACTGATTGCCGTTCACTTCAACACGGTTTAGCATGGACCGGGAACTTGCCGGAAAATTCGTAGTAGAAGGAGCGTAGCGATCTTGGAGCAAAAGGAAAACCTAGCACAATATAGCTGAATATTTAAAAAACAGGGGGTGGATTTACTAGTATACTCTTGAATGTTCATGATGGCCCCGGTTTCGTGAATTAATTTTACAAAAATAAATTAATGAACAAGGAGGCAATTTATTATGACAAAAAAATCTTATGGGTATTTTATGCCACCAGTAACTATTATGGGTGTTGAGTGTCTTGAGGACATAGCTGATTATATAAAACCTATGGGCTTTAAAAAGGCACTGATAGTTAGTGATAAGGTTCTTGTACAAATCAAACTTATCAAAAAACTAACTGATGTACTTGATAAAATTAACGTAGGGTATGCTATTTTTGATGGTGCTCAGCCTAACCCAACAGTTGGTAATGTCAATGATGGCTTGAAAATTCTTGAAGAGAATCAATGTGATTTCGTGGTATCTTTCGGTGGTGGTTCGCCACATGACTGCGCGAAAGGAATTGCTCTTGTTGCCGCTAACGGTGGCAAGATTGAAGACTACGAGGGTCTAAATAAATCTGCTAAACCTCAATTGCCGCTAATTGCTGTTAATACGACTTCAGGCACTGCTAGCCAAATGACCCGGTTCTGCATTATTACTGATGAAACCCGCCACGTTAAAATGGCTATTGTTGACTGGCACACAACTGCTGTTATCGCAGTTGATGATGCTGATCTGATGGTTGCTATGCCACCTTCGCTTACTGCCGCTACCGGTATGGACGCATTGACTCATGCGGTAGAAGCTTATGTTTCCACAATTGCTACCCCGGTTACCGACTGTGCTGCTCTCAAAGCGATTGAATTGGTAGCTGGTTACTTAAAGAAAGCTGTTGACAACGGTAATGACATGGAAGCCAGAGAGATGATGACCTATGCCGAGTATCTTGCCGGCATTGCCTTTAATAATGCCAGCCTAGGCTATGTACATGCAATGGCTCATCAACTTGGTGGATTCTATGATTTGCCTCATGGTGTTTGTAATGCTGTCCTCCTGCCTTGTGTTTCAGATTATAATGCGAAAGTTGTTCCTGAAAGATTTGCTGAAATCGCCAAAGTCATGGGTAAAGATGTTGCTGGGTTATCTGCCGAAAAAGCAGCAGCAGTGGCAATTGCCGCTATTCGGGAACTTTCTGCCAGCATCGGAATTCCTGCTGGTCTAAAAGAACTTAGGGGATTTAAAGAAAGTGATATCCCGACTCTTGCTACCAATGCGCTGAAAGATGTTTGCGGCCTTAGTAATCCGAAACAAGCCAGCCAAGAAGAAATTGAAGGTATCTATAAAGCAGCTATTTAATAAGAAAAGACTTGGCTTGTGCCAAGTCCCTCAGGACGCCGGCAGAAGCCTTAGTCGTTCTTATGTCAACAGAATTTTGTTATAAATTCTGGTAGACTAAAATAATACTAAGTAATAGAAGAGGTACTAAAGCACTTTTAGTACCTCTTCTTTATGTGTTCGCAGCAGACTAACTCTTTTGAGTTCACTAAAATTCAAATAAGTTATCATAAGTAGTGCAGGAAATAGTAAAGAATGGACAGAATATAGAAATAATATATACTATTTGAATGGTGGAGGCAGTCATGGAGGAATTAACGCATTTTAATCACGCTGGGAAGGCACGCATGGTTGATGTAACTGTCAAAGATGAGACTAAACGGGAAGCGGTGGCTGAAGGCCGGATTACTATGAAACCAGCTACTCTTGCACTGGTCAAACAAGGTGCTATGGGTAAAGGTGATGTTTTAGGAGTAGCTCAAGTAGCTGGGATAATGGGTGCAAAGCAGACTTGGAATTTAATTCCCATGTGTCACCCGCTGTTACTTACAGGTGTTAACCTTGAATTTACCATTGAAGACGCAGTGAATGCTATCGATATCAAGGCAGTAGTTAAAACCACCGGTAAGACCGGCGTGGAAATGGAAGCATTGACTGCCGTGTCAGTTGCAGCCTTGACCATCTATGATATGTGCAAAGCGGTAGATAAGGCGATGACTATAGAATATGTCCAACTACGATCCAAGTCAGGCGGTAAAAGCGGTAATTTTGTCAGGGAGGGTTAACTAATGCAAGGGAAAATTATAGCTGTTTGTACTAGTAAAAACAAAGGCGAGCGCAAAAAAAATGTTGGTGAGGCCAACCTTTTAGTAGGACTTGGTTTGGAAGGCGATGGCCATGCTGGGTTTAAACATCGTCAGGTCAGTCTATTAGCATTAGAGAGCATTGAAAAGATGCGCCAGAAAGGTCTTGATGTTCATCCTGGGGATTTTGCTGAAAACTTAACTACTGAGGGACTTAATCTGCCTTCTTTGCCTATTGGCACGAAATTAAAGATTGGTGAGGTACTAATGGAAGTCAGTCAAATCGGTAAAGAATGTCATAAACCCTGCAGTATCTATTATCAGGCTGGTGACTGCGTTATGCCTAAGGAAGGCATATTTGCTATCGTAGTCACTGGTGGACGGGTGGCTAATGGCGATACCCTTGAGGTGATCGAAAATGTATAGTATTGGTATTATCACAGCCAGTGATAAGGGCTCACGCGGTGAACGCGAGGATTTGAGCGGCAAGGCTATTGCGGAGATGCTGGCAGAACTCGGCGAGGTCAAGCATTATGTAATTGTTCCGGATGAGCGTGAGGCGCTCAGTCAAGCTATGCTTAACATGGCTGACAATTTAAAGATAGATATCATACTCACAACCGGCGGCACCGGGCTCGGTCCACGGGATGTAACACCGGAAGCTACCTTGGCAGTAATTGACAGACAAGTTCCTGGTATTCCGGAAGTTATGCGGGCTAAATCGCTGGAAAAAACTTCACGGGCCATGTTGTCGCGGGCAGTAGCAGGGTTACGTGGCAAAACACTCATTATCAATCTCCCCGGCAGTCCTAAAGGCGTGCGTGAGTGCTTGGAAGCTATTTTGCCAGCATTGGACCACGGCTTAGCCATTATGAAGGGGGAAGCTGGCGAATGTGCCAGATAACAGTAGTAATAGATAGCTTACATGAATCATAGTTCAATTACTGCTTGTTCTATTCGCTTAATGCCAGGTATCTTTTCGAGATCATTCATGAGCTTGAAGAGTGCCTGGTCTTTATTTTTTGCTTCGATCATGACATCAAAGTCTTGTCGTTGCTCTTTGGCTGCGGTGAGAAAAGGAAGAAAATCAGGCAGCGCGATAATATCGGCATGGCTGCGAAACTCTGTGTCACTTTTGGGACTGGACAAATGAATCTTCGGAACAGAGTTGTTCCAGGTCTTGATAATAGCTGGCCATAAGTCAGCTAAGTTTTCGCCAGTATTGTTACAAGCGTGATGGTGAATATCGAGCACCATGGGGCAGCCAACTGTTTGGCATAGCCTGAGAACATCGACAGCAGTGTAGATCTTATCGTCGTTTTCCAGCATAAGTCTAAATCGTATACGGTCAGGCAATTGGTTAAATTGGGTGATAAAACGAGCGATTGCGGTTGGTTTTTCCTTATATAGTCCGCCGACATGGATAACTAGTTGTGGTTCAGCAGGCAGAGTCATAGCTTCCAGCATAGTAACATGGTAATTAAGGTCATGGATGGCGGCTGTCAGCACTTCGGTTTTGGGACTGTTTAGCAAGGTATAGTGGTCAGGATGCGCACTTACTCGCAGCTTGTAGTTTTTAATGTAGCGGCCAATTTCCTGCCATTCAGCCGCGAATTCATCAGGATAGCTCCAACCAGCAGCAATAGGATGGGTAGCCAGTGGTACTAGTTTTGAGGTGAAACGATAAAGGTAAATATCATGAGCAACATTATAACGGAGAATGCGCAGGGTAGTAGTGATGTTTTGGTGAGTTAAGCGGCGTAACCGGTTAATGCGTTCTTGGGGAACGGCGATTTTCTCCAGGTTTTTTACTGTAACGGTTTTATTAGGTGAACCTTCGGCAAGGTTCAGGGCAATGGCAACATAACCAAACCTTACGCGCATGATGATTACCTCTTTTTCTAAAATTTGTATATAGAGTTCATAATTATATTATAATGCAAATAGTTATATGTTACTCAAAAAAGGGGTACAGATAGTTAGCTGTTTAAAGCAGGGGTTAATAAATAGGTTAGCGAATAAACTATATGAAAAAAATTCAAAAGATTATAGGTCGAGGAGTTGAGATAAATTTGTCCAAACCTATTTACATAATTGGGCATCGTAATCCTGATACGGATTCCATTTGCTCAGCTATTGCCTATGCACATTTAAAAACAGCCTTGGGTGCGCATGTAGTTCCGGCACGTGCGGGGAAGATCAATGCAGAAACAAAATATGTGTTAGACGTTTTTGACGTGCAAGCGCCACAACTTATTCTAGATGTATATCCCCGGGCTAAAGATGTAATGCATGAAAATATCATTACTATTCATCCCTGGAATACCTTGAGGAAGCTTGGTCAGCTTATTCAAGCGCATAATGTGAAGTCCATTCCTGTTGTAGAGAATGATGGCACGTTAGTAGGAATAGTCACCGTTAGTGATTTAGCCGAACGCTATGTCAGTGAATTGGGTATGCAGGATTTACGGGAAACGGGTGTTAACTATGCGGGAATTTTACGCTGCCTTAATGGCACACTTGTATGTGGTGGGGAATTATCGCGCAGAATTGAAGGCAGTGTAAAAATTGCCGCTTCCCGTACCGAGACAATGGCTAAAGTTATTAAACCTGGTGATATCGTTTTAGTAGGCAATCGTACCAAGATTCAACTGGCATGCATTGAGGTTGGTGTTTCCTGTCTGATAGTCACAAGTGATTTCGAGGTGGCGCCTGAGGTGGAAACTGCGGCCCAGGTGGCAGGCACCTACATCATCAGAGCACCGCAGGATACCTATACCTGTGGACGATTAATCAACCAGAGCATTCCGGTGTGGAATGTCATGAAAACTGATGTTGCTTCCTTTAAACCTGATGATATGGTATCAGATATAAAAAATAGTATTATTCGTACAGGTTATCGTAATTACCCCGTTGTCCAG
>JAGGAA010000113.1 GCA_017889675.1 Bacillota bacterium
GAAAAAGCGTTCCGCAGGAGAAAAGCCGGGCGGTATTCCGTTAAGAAATCCGTACTGTTTGAGCGTAGCGAGTTTGCGGATTTTAGGAATATCGCCCGGCTTTTCAGCTTTTGGAGGCTTAGGGCCTAGACTTTTTGTTACTTTTGGGGCAATGCTAAAAGTAAAAGGCTCTCACCTTGTATTCGATTGACCAACTATCTGATGTGTGCAAATCCAAAGAACTAGCCAAAAGCCAAGCCCATCCCATTTTAAGGATTGTTACCGCAAAGTATTCAAAAGTACGCAAAAGAATAACGGTATCGTGGACTATAGCATTACTGTTTTGTGACTGAAGATTAAAAGGCCGCGCTAGCGGTTTTCTTATCCAGCAGGAGCCTTGTTTGCAGGTGCATAGTTTTTGACAGTTGTGTAAAACATTTAATATAGCAAAGATAAAGAGGTACTATACATGAACAGTTGGCTAGTAGTTGTGATGGCAGTAGCCATTTTGCTAGGATTGCTTTTTCGTGTCAATTTATATATTGATGTACACTTTTGTCGCCGTAAAGATGATGATTATGTTGCTGTTACTGTACATGCCTTACAGAAAATATTTATGTATACTATAAAAATCCCAGCAATTAAGCTTATTCAATATGACGATTTACCATGGATTGCTTCTGAAATAGAATCTCCTCTTGGAGAAGTAGCCAATACACAGGTAGGTCGTGAACAACGCTTTGTAAGAAAAAGTATCAAACTATTATTCCATAATCCTGAACGTTTCCTGCAGCTGATCAGAGCAGTCAGACAATTTATTCGTGGCTATCGTCGCTATGTAAGCAGACTATCGAAAGGAATTCATTGTGAAAAGCTTGAGTTAACAACCATATATGGTTTTGAAGATGCCGCTTTTACTGGTATTATGATGGGTGTAGTGGGTTCAATGGTTGAAATTATGCTGACATCTATGCATAATCGGCTGGTAGTAGATGTCAAGCCGGATATCAAAGTAATGCCAATTTATGGAAAAATACAGCTGGAGATTGAGCTCAAGTGTATATTCCGAATACGATTGGGTAATGTTATTACTGCAACTATGGCGATTTTAAGAAATTCATTGCGCAAGGAGGCGGCTCGCAGTGGCTGAACATCCAATACAGGGTCTAATGAAAACAGCTATGGAAAGCATCAAAGGCATGATAGATGTCAATACCATTGTTGGCGATGCAGTGGAAACTGCTGATGGCACAGTAATTGTTCCTATTTCGCGGGTAGCATTTGGATTTGCAGCTGGCGGTGGTGACTATGAAGCGGAAGAATTAAAAACCGACCACCCTTTTGGTGGCGCTAGCGGCGCTGGTATTAGCGTTAAGCCAGTAGGATTTTTAGTATGCTCTCCGGTTAGCGGTGTACGATTTATGTCGGTAGAAAATAATCTTTTTTATGACAGGCTTATCGACATGGTGCCACAAGTAATAAATAAAATTGAAAGTATGCTAAAAAGTAATAATGATGATGAGGCTGAGTCTGAACAATTTGTTCACAATGCCGAAACCGAATCTCCCCACCAGCATTCGGTGCATCAATAACTTGCTGATTTATATGTAAACCCACACATAATTGTGTGGGTTTTTACATACAATCAATTGACTATTAAGTTAAGTTATCAAGTTTGTCTTTAATTTGAGTAGCATGCAAAGCCTCTGCTTCAGCAAAATGTTTGAACATTTTAGCGGCTTCTTGGTCGCCAATACGATCCGCGAAAGATTGATAATCACGCACAAGTTCCTGTTTTTGCGTAAGTGTGGTACGTAAAGCTGTTTTGAGGTCAAGCATTTCCATATTGATTCACCTCCTTGAATTTGTTACTATTATCTCCGTCTACACTGTAAATAATCCCCGGATATTATTACATGCCAAAATTAGACAAACCCGGCAACAAGTTAATTTTGACCTTGAGTCAAATACATTATATAATAATATTTGGTTTACTCGACTAAACTTCAGGTGGGGTTAAAACCCCACCTGAAGCTAAGGCTCACTTTATCTTAAACGAAGGGATTGGACTCATGCGAAAACTAGCTAATCTTGGAATGCTGTTAGTCATATGCCTGGTGTTTTTGCCAACGACAGTGTTCGCAGGAGATTTTGTACCAGAACTTACGGCTAAAGCAGCTATCGTCATGGAGGCGTCAACAGGAAAAGTGCTATATAGTAGAAATGCCAACGAACGGCGTTATCCGGCCAGTACTACCAAGATTATTACATTAATTACCGCGCTGGAGTATGGTAATCTTGATGATAATGTAATTGCCAGCCCCAATGCCGCTACCACCGAAGGTTCGTCACTGTGGCTTTCACCTGGAGAACAGCTTAAACTACGTGACATGTTATATGGTATAATGCTTGTTTCTGGTAATGATGCTACCGTAGCCGTAGCTGAACACATTTCCGGATCGGTCACAGGCTTCGCAAAACTAATGACTGAAAAAGCGCATGCGATTGGTGCAGTCAACAGCAACTTTGTAAATACCAGCGGGCTACCTGATGAAAGACATTACACCACTGCCTATGATTTAGCTAAAATTACGGCATATGGTTATAAGAATCCGCTATTTTCTCAAATTGTTTCTACCAAGAATAAAATTATTCCTTGGCCTGGCAAAGAACATGATCGAGATTTATACAACGAAAATAGAATGTTATGGTTATATGATGGGGCAAATGGGGTCAAAACCGGCTATACTGACGCCGCTGGACGTTGTCTAGTTTCAGCTGCCAATCGCAATGGTATACAAATAATTGTGGTCGTACTTGATAGTGAACGCATGTGGGATGATTCTATCAAGCTTTTGGATTATGGTCTTGCTCAGCTTAAACAAGTACCGGTAATTCATAAAGGTGATATCTTAAAAACTGTTAAAATTAAAGCAGGCACAACAAGCAAGGTTAAGTTACTAGCAGCCAATGATATCGTTGTACCTATGGCTGACAATGAACATGATAAATTTACTACGGTTATTGATGCTCCCGACAAAATCAACGCCCCTCTTGCAGTTGGTCAGAAGCTTGGTACTGCTAAAGTTATGTACAATAACGTGGAGGTCGCCAAAATAGATTTAATTGTTGACCAGCCGGTAGAAAGAAAATCGTTTTTCGGAAAGCTTTGGGGTTCAGTAGTTGGCTTCGTGACCTTCGTATTTCAAAACTTTGCTTAAAGGACGCCGGTGAGCGTCCTTCTTATGTTCTAGCTTGCTAGCATTCGTCATACCATCATAATGGGTGATATGACTATGATTAATTTAATTTGGCTGGTACTTATAGCCAGCGGCATACTTTATGCTGGTATACATGGACGTATTGAAGTTGTTACAGCAAGTGCAATCAGTGCGGCCAAAGGAGCCGTAGAATTATCAATAAATTTAATTGGAGTCATGTGTTTATGGTTGGGGATTATGAGAATTGCTGAGGTATCAGGCCTAGTCAAGGTCATTTCTTATCTTTTGCAGCCTATTATAGGTTTACTGTTTCCGAGTGTACCTAAAAATCATCCAGCCATGGGTGCCATCATTATGACACTCAGTGCTAACATGTTAGGGTTGGGTAATGCCGTAACCCCACTAGGGATTAAGGCTATGCAAGAGTTACAAACCCTTAATCCCAAAAAAGATACGGCTACTGCCGCTATGTGCACCTTATTGGCTCTCTGTACTACTGGATTTACACTAGTTCCAGCCACTATTATTGCTTTGCGTTCAGCAGCAGGTTCAGTCAATCCTACTGAGATAGTAGGGTCAACGCTTATTGTTAGTTTGTTTGCTACTATTTTTGTACTGATTATTGATCGGCTGTGTCAAGTGATATTTAAACGGTAAGCAAGGGAGGGCTGGCCTTGTGGTGATTGAACTGTGTGAGCAGTTATCAGTCTGGGTAATTCCTGCCGTACTGTTCCTGGTTCCGGTAATTGGGTATTTGAAAAAAGTAAAAGTATATGAAGCCTTTGTGGAAGGTGCTGCTGAGGGGTTTCAGACAGCTATTCGCATCTTGCCCTGTCTTGTGGCGATGCTCGTAGCTATCAGTATCTTCCGGGCATCAGGTGCCCTGGATGCTTGTATACTATTCATGGCTCCGATGTTAAATATGTTTGGTGTACCACCTGACTTAGTGCCGCTGGCAATCATGCGGCCACTGTCAGGAAGCGGCTCGCTGGGAATAGCGACAGAACTCCTCAATACCTATGGTCCGGATTCCTTGGTCGGACGAATTGCCTCAACCGTATTAGCTAGTACTGACACAACCTTTTATGTATTGACAGTATATTTTGGTGCAGTCGCTATCAATAATCCTCGCTATGCACCGTTAGTTGGATTGTCTGGTGATATTGCCAGTTTCCTGGCTTCGGTTTACATATGCCAATATCTATTCAGTACTTAACTGGTAACAATTTTGTTGCCAGTTTTTTCTATACCTGTACTTGTGGCACTTCAACACGCAAGGAATACACTGTAGTGTGATTTCAAAGCGTAAAATGGAGGGGAAGTCCATGATTAAAGTAATCGTGGTCGGCGGTGGCTGGGCTGGTTGTGCCGCAGCGTTAGCAGCGTCGAAAGCTGGTGCTCAGGTAGTTTTGCTTGAGCGCACTGACTTATTGCTGGGAACTGGTTTAGTTGGCGGTATATTTCGGAATAATGGCAGATTCACGGCAGCTGAAGAAGCTATGGCTATGGGCGGTGGAGATTTATTTGTAGCTATGGATGCTAATTCTAGACACCGGGGCATACATTTTCCTGGACACAGCCATGCATCATTTTATGATGTAACTACCATGGAACCGCTAGTAAAAAAGATTCTCCAAAACTATGGAATTGATATTAAAACACGCGCCAGAGTATCTGGGGTTGTTAAACATGGCAAGAAAATCCAATACCTCACCGATGACAACGAAGAGATTATTAACGGGGATGCCTTTGTTGATACTACAGGAACTACCGGACCAATGGGAAATTGCTTAAAGTATGGGAACGGTTGTGCCATGTGTATTCTCCGTTGCCCAACTTTTGGGCCACGAGTAAGCCTAACTGCCAAAGCTGAAGTTAAAGAAGTAATGGGTAAAAGGGCAGATGGAACCTATGGTGCAATGAGCGGTTCCTGTAAGATTAATAAAGATTCGCTTAGTTCTGAGCTCAAAAATCAGCTGGAAAAAGAGGGTATGGTCGTAATTCCCTTGCCTGAAAACCTTAAAAAGTCAGGTATGTTGGGTAAAAAGGCTTGTTCACAATATGCGATCGCTGATTATGCCGAAAACATTGTACTTATTGATACTGGTCATGCTAAACTTATGACCCCTTTCTTTCCGCTTGACTTGCTGCGAACAATACCCGGACTTGAACGTGCTCGCTATGAAGATCCGTACTCTGGTGGAGTAGGCAACTCTATTCGTTATCTGGGGATTGCCCCCTGTAATAATTCACTAAAGGTGGACGGAATAGATAATTTATTTTGTGCAGGAGAAAAATCTGGCATATTGGTTGGTCACACCGAAGCGGTGGTAACAGGTCTATTATGTGGCCATAATGCTGTACGCTGTTGTTTGGATATGCAGTATCTTGAATTACCGCCCGAATTGGCTTCCGGTGATTTTATTCGGTTTATTCATGAACAAATGAACACAGAGGAGGGGATTAGACTAAGATATACCTTCTCTGGTTCAATATATTTTGAACGCATGAAAAATTTGGGGCTTTATTCAGCACAACGCGGCGAAATTATTGAACGCATAAGCAGAGCCGGTCTTGCAGATATTTATAATACCTGTTTGGTATAACAAGGAGGGAACAATATGCTAAAAAAATTGGTTGGAAGATGTATTGATATCAACACACCCTATTGT
>JAGGAA010000114.1 GCA_017889675.1 Bacillota bacterium
AAAGCCGGGCGGTATTCCGTTAAAAAATCCGTACTGTTTGAGCGTAGCGAGTTTGCGGATTTTAGGAATATCGCCCGGCTTTTCAGCTTTTGGAGGCTTAGGGCCTAGACCTTTTGTTACTTTTGGGGCAATGCCAAAAGTAAACCCCCTCTCCTTGTATTCCATTGACTCAACGTAAGACAGTATCACCGTCCCAGCGTATTCCTCACTAGGGATTTAACTCAACCGCCGATTTTACTTGTGAATCATGTGGGGGGGATGTTTCCCAGCTTACTGCTTACTTTTTTTGTTTAAGCTGGTTGAGCCGCTCAGCAAAACTAGCTTCAAAGCCATGGTCTTTAGGTTGATAGTAATTCCGGTCACGCAATTTATCAGGCAAGTACTGCTGCTCAACAAAGCCTTCTTCATAGTTATGGGGATAAAGATACCCCTTACCACTGTCAAGTGACTGAGCGCCCGCATAATGGGCATCACGAAGGTGCGGCGGTACACTTCCACAATCTAAGCGGCGAATATCCTCAAGGGCTTTGTCAACAGCTACGTAGGCTGCATTGCTTTTGGGCGCGCAAGCTAAGTAAGTTACAGCCTGGGCTAAGGGAATCCGGCCTTCAGGCATACCGATAAATTGAACAGCCTGAGCGGCTGCCATTGCCACTACCAGCGCCTGCGGATCGGCATTGCCAATATCTTCTGCGGCACAAATGACTAGCCTCCGCGCAATAAACTTGACATCTTCGCCTGCTGCCAACATTCGCGCCAGATAATGTAAGGCAGCGTTAGGGTCCGAGCCTCGCATACTTTTGATAAATGCTGATACTACATCATAGTGATTATCACCTTTTTTATCATAAGCCTGCAGTTTTTCTCCAGCAACTGCTTCGATAATCGCTGCGGTTATCTCCTTGGGTTGCCCCGGATCAAGCATGGCTGACGCTTGTTCCAGAATGTTAATTGCTGTTCGTGCATCACCGCCAGCAATTGCCGTAATCATAAGCAAGCTATCTTTGCTACAGGTAATTTCCTCTTGTCCCAAACCGCGCTCTTTGTCGGTTAGCGTCTGCTGCAAAATGCCGATAATTCCTTGCTCATCCAGACGCTTTAAACGTACTACCCGCATCCTTGAAAGTAACGGAGAATTCACCTCAAAATAAGGATTCTCGGTGGTTGCCCCAATCAAGATGACAGTACCGTTTTCAACATACGGCAGTAATACATCTTGCTGTCCCTTATTAAATCTATGAATTTCGTCTACAAATAAAATAGTTCGTCGTTGCTGTGCCCGCAGACGTTCTTTGGCACTTTCGACCACTTTTCGAATATCTGCCGTACCAGCAGCTACCGCATTCAATTTTTCAAAATGGCTGCCTGTTGTTTGGGCAATAATATGAGCTAGTGTTGTTTTCCCTGTTCCTGGCGGACCATAAAGAATAATTGACGGTATATTATCAGCTTCAATCATTCGTCGTAAAAATTTTCCCGGACCAAGAATTTCTTCCTGGCCTTTGTATTCCTCAAGTGTTCTAGGCCGCATGCGAACGGCTAGCGGCCTGGTATCTCTCACTTGTGGTTCAAACAGATTCTGCGAAAATAAGTCCACATTATCACCCTTTTATTGCATATGTTCTCCTATAGTATTCTATGTAAAAACTACAAACTCCTTGATGTAAAATGAATAACTATAAATAGACCATCACTGCTGGTTAGCTACCAGGAGTGATGGTCTATTCTGCAAATACATGATTTTAGAACGCGCTCAATCCCCACTATGCCGTATCGCCTTTGTTTTGAACCTGCCCTCGGCAGGTGGGTGCTCGCCTGCTTATTTTGTGTGTCCCTAAACGGTAGGGCATACACGCCATAACCAGAGACAGGCTCCCGCAGTAAAAGTGTTGGCTCAAAACATTGACATTACACGCACACAGTAGGGGGTGAGCACAATTCATTAACCTGCTTTTATATTATCAAATAAATCATGCAATTGCAAGAGATTCAATAATGGGATATTATTCCACCGAGGGCTTCTCTTGCTTTTTTGCAACAACATCAGACTTGATAAATAGTTCCTTAAGCTGTTTTAGACCAACTTCTGACGGCGCTTGCATCATCATATCGGAAGCACTTTGTGTTTTGGGGAAGGCAATAACGTCGCGGATGGAAGAACGTTTAGCCATTAACATAACCAAACGATCTAAACCAAAGGCGATGCCGCCATGGGGTGGAGTACCATACTCAAAAGCTTCTAGTAAGTAGCCAAATTTGTCCATGGCTTCTTCAGGAGTTAAACCAATAGCTGTAAATACTTTTTCTTGAACGCTACGGTTATAAATACGTAGACTGCCACCACCCAGTTCAATGCCGTTAAGAACCATGTCATAGGCTTTGGCTTTAATCCTGCCTGGATCGTTGCCTAAGAATTCTATGTCTTCATCACGTGGTGAGGTAAACGGATGATGCATAGCTACCCACCGTTTGTCTTCTTCATCATATTCAAACATGGGGAAATCGATAACCCACAAGAAAGAAAGTTTATCGGGGTCGATTAAGTTAAGACGACGACCCATTTCTAAGCGGAGCTGTCCTAGTGCGGCGGCTACAACTTTAGGCTTATCGGCGACAAACAAGATTAAGTCACCCGATTCAGCTTGCGTGGCAGCTGTCATTTTATCAATAGTATCTTGGCTGAAGAATTTAGTGATCGGTGATTTTAGACCCTCGTCAGTATAGCATATCCAAGCCAGGCCTTTAGCACCATAGGTAGCAACAAAATTGACCAGACCATCAAGTTCTCGGCGCGGCGCATTGGCGTAGCCTTTGACATTAATGGCTTTTACTTGACCACCATTAGCTAATACAGTATCAAATACTTTGAAACCAGACTCCTTAAAAACACCTGATAAGTCAATTAGTTCCATGCCGAAACGAAGATCTGGTTTATCAGAACCGTAGCGAGCCATAGCCTCGTCATAGCTTAAGCGAACAAATGGTTCAGGTACGTCTGCTCCAATGCCTTCTTTAAAGATGTAAGAAACCATTTCTTCTGTGAGGGATAAGATATCTTCCCGATCAATAAAGGACATTTCAATATCAAGCTGAGTAAACTCAGGCTGCCGGTCAGCACGGAGATCCTCATCGCGGAAACAACGGGCAATTTGGAAATAACGCTCCATACCGCCAACCATTAGCAATTGCTTATAAATTTGCGGTGACTGAGGTAAAGCATAAAACTTGCCAGGATTTACCCTGCTGGGGACTAGATAGTCTCTAGCGCCTTCCGGCGAACTTTTAGTAAGTATTGGTGTTTCCACTTCAACAAAACAATGCTTGTCTAAAAAGTCCCGCATCGATTTGGTTACCCGGTGTCTAAGCATAAGATCCTGCTGCATCTCTGGACGCCGCAAATCAAGATAACGATATTTCAATCGTAAAATTTCATCAACATCAATGTTGTCTTGAATATAAAAAGGAGGTGTTTTAGCTGTATTCAATATTTTCAACTCATTGCCAAAAACTTCAATTGTACCTGTAGCCATATTAGGATTAATTGTACTTTCAGAACGAACCTTTACAACGCCGCGTACAGCTAATACGTATTCATTACGAACTGCCTCAGCCTTACTAAAGGCGTCTTTATTAACATCAGGTGAAAATACAACCTGAACAATGCCGGAACGGTCACGCAAATCAATAAAAATAAGTCCGCCATGGTCACGCCGTCTTGAAACCCACCCACACAGGGTAACTTCCTGTCCGGTATGATCCTGATTCAGGACATTGCAGGCATGGGTGCGTTTTACTCCCTGCATTGTATCAATTTTACTAGTAATTTCATGATCAATTATTTCCATTTGTGACATTACTTCTCCATCCCCTCTGAAATCATAGGTACCAGTGCAGATCTATCCATTAATTCCTGACTGCCTGTTTCCATATTTTTTAACATTACTTTCTGCTCTGCTAATTCATCCTCACCAATAAGGGCCACATATTTAGCGGGATATTTGTTAGCATACTTCATCTGTGCTTTCAAGCTGCGGTTCATAAAATCCATATCGGCAGCAATACCGGCGCGGCGCATTTCTGTTAGCAACTGAAATGCCGCGGCCCGGGTTTCAGTTCCCAATGGGGCAACAAAAACGTCAATCGCGTTAGTAAATTTCGGCAGTAATTCTTGCTTTTCCAAAGCTAACAACACTCGCTCAACACCAATCGCAAAACCGATACCAGGTGTTGGCTGCCCGCCACATTCAGCAATGAGGCCGTCATAACGTCCACCACCACATACTGCGCTTTGTGCTCCTAAGGGTGAATACTGAATTTCAAAAGCAGTTTTTGTATAATAATCAAGTCCACGCACTAAGCGGGGATTTATCATAAAATGAATTCCCGCTGCTGTTAGTAACTCTTGTAAGCCAGCAAAGTGACTGCTGCATTCTTCACACAGGCAATCCAGCATGTGAGGGGCTCCCTGGGAATATTCAGCGCAGGTTTCATTTTTACAATCCAAGATACGCATCGGATTACGGTCATACCGCGACTGGCAATCTGAACATAAGTGAGGAAGTTTTTCACGGAAAAACTCCTGCAATTTAGTTCGATACACCGGACGACAATTCGGACACCCAACAGAGTTTATAAGTAATTTTAACTCACTTAATCCTAGCTTATTGAGGAATCCTACAGCCAAACTGATAACCTCAGCGTCGATAGCCGGCCCTTGCGCACCAATTGCTTCAACACCAAACTGGTGAAATTGGCGGTAGCGTCCAGCCTGCGGACGGTCATACCTAAACATAGGGCCAATATAAAATAGCTTTGTGGGTTGAGGTCCGCTATAAAGTTTGTTCTCAAGATACGACCTAACAACAGAGGCCGTATTTTCAGGCCGTAAAGTAATACTGCGTTTGGCTCTATCAGTAAAAGTGTACATTTCTTTTTCAACAATATCGGTAGTGTCTCCGATGCCGCGCAGAAAAAGTTCAGTATGTTCAAAGACTGGAGTACGAATCTCCTGATAAGCAAAATTGTGGCATACTTCACGTATTATTTTTTCAACATACTGCCAATGTCCACTATTGTCAGGCAATATATCTTTGGTCCCCCTGGGGCCAGTTGTCAACATAGTAAATCCTCCTCATGGGCGCCATACAATCTTGAAAGCAAGGTATGTCTTTCGCTCAGATATATATCTAAATTTTTTATATAGGAACCAATATCTTTAGCGTTATAAGAGCTTTGTAACCGCCAGTTCTTAGGGTTTACCGCCTTTGTGCCAGCAGCTGGCCCAATGCCGATGATAGTCTGTCTTTCCTCCATAATTTGCATATTATACAAGCAATCCGTATCCGGTTTGGCATAGCCGACATTTTCAAGATTACCTGTCATATACTTCTGACGGTATAGATAATAAGGATGCATGTTCATATTAGCAGTATAAGTGGCGGCAGTTTTGAGCATTAATTGAGTTATTTCTTCGTTAGGCAATGCTTGTCCTGTTATTACGCCAGAACTTAATGATTCTTTGAGAATAGAACCACGCTTTAATGCCAAGGTATGGACAGTAATATTCTCAGGATTAAGTAGTGCAATTTGCCGCATGGTATCTTCCATGTCAGCCTGGCTCTCTCCTGGCAGTCCGGCAATGACATCCATATTTACTACAGGTATTTTTGCATGGCGAATTTTAGCGAATACATCTATTATATCCTGAACAGTGTGTCGCCGTCCAATCTGTTTTAACGTTTTATCTTGCATTGTTTGTGGATTTATACTAACTCTGTTTATTCCATAGTGACGTAATACATCAATTTTTTCATCGTTAATACTGTCAGGCCGACCGGCCTCAACAGTAAACTCGCTTGTATAAGGCTGCAAGTTTATCAGGAGTCGCAATAAACGGACGTTGATAAACAGCTATGCCTGTAACAAGTTCAGCTTTAGCAGACGCTAACGCATACTCTCTGATAAGCCTTGTTACAATTTCAGAATGATCAACATTTTGATCAAGCAATTTATGAACAATTTTGGTCGGACGAACGCCGCGTAGTATCCCCCAAGGTCCAGGATTATGTCCAGCTATTTGCCGCATCAGCTTCAGCATATTAAGTCGTACTAGTCGTCTTATAAGCCCGGTTATGTCTTCAACTTCTTTATTTCGTATATTTTCCTGTAATAGTGGACGACGTTCATACTCTGTCAACTGATTTAGCACGGCTGAGGAATTATAAAAATCAATAGTTACTTTGACCTCTATTGTATCCTCATCAGACTTAACTGCACATTTTACCAACAAACTATCAGGCCGCAGTTGGTTTAACTGGGCTTCTTCCTGCCAAATTCCGGCATCATTAACATCAAATAGTGCCATTGTGTCACGGATTGCAGCTAAAACATCCACATGGGTACCAGTAACGGGAGTAATAAAAAAATCCTTAATCTTCACAGTGCTTTTGACACTCCTGACAATATCCATAAAACTTTACTTGATGATCTACGATAGTAAAATTGCTGTTTTTAGCAATGATGGTTTCCAGGTCTTCCAGTAGATCATCAGCAAATTCAATGACTCGGCCACAGGTAAGACAAATAAGATGGTGATGATGGTGGGGACTACTGGTTTCATTAATTTCATAGCGGCTGCGACCATCACCAAAATTAATTTTTTGCAGAATTTCAAGTTCACTAAATAATTCAAGGGTACGATAGACTGTTGCCAAACCAATATCATTTGATTGCTGACGCACAATATTGTGAACGTCTTCTGCACTTAAGTGTTTATCGCGATTATTGATAAACACCTGCAAAATGATCTGACGTTGTGGCGTAAGCTTATAATCGCGTTCTCTAAACTTCTGGCGTAAGTTAGATAAGTCAACATTCATACATTTCACCTGTCTTTTTTATCATCATCAAGATACCAAAGGTGGCGAAGCAACACTTTCAAAAGCGCCGCAACAGGTACAGCTAAAATCATGCCTGTAATACCATAGAATTGGCCGCCAATTAACAAGCTTATGATTATCAGTGCAGGGTGCAAATCAATAGTATGGCCCATAATATTAGGAACTACTATGTTATTTTCAATTTGATGAATAATTATATAAAAAGCAGCTACTTTAATTGCCAGCATTGGTGATGCCAACGAAGCCAGCAATAAGGCTGGAATCGAGCCAATGATTGGGCCAATGATCGGAATAGCTTCCGTCAGAGTGGCCAAGAGTCCTAACACTAAGGGATAGTCTACTTTTAGAAAGTACATACCGCAAAATACCAAAAGACCAATAATTACACTGATAACTACTTGTCCCCTAATATAGTTACTAACAACAGTAGCCATTTCCTCAATTATGCTAATAGTTCGCAATTGCATGGACGCAGGGAAAAGAGTAACGACACCTTCCTTAAGACTTCGCCAATCTTTTAGAAAGTAGTATGCAAGCACAGGGACAATTACTAGTTCGATGATTTGTGTTGCAAAAACAAATATTGTATTAAAGGCATTACGTGTCAAACTTACAGCATACGAAGCTGCTCCGCCCAGTCCATTCTCAATAATTTGACGGAAATTATCAGGTATTTGTGCCAAATTTGCCTGCTGCTGTATTAGTATAGCTAAATTTTGAATTTTGGCCATAAGACGGGGTAAATCGCCAACAAACTTATTAAATTCATTGATAAACGGAAACAACACAAACGTTGTAACAAGTGCCAGCAATAGACCTGCTAAGAGAAATACTAACAAGATGGCAATTCCACGAGGTAGATGATACTGCTTTGTCCCAAAGGGTATAGCAGCTACGGCATTAACAATAGGATTAAGTACAAAAGCAACAATAATTGCTAGAATGATGGGAAGATAAATGGATGTTATTTGGCTAAAAATATAGAAACCGATTACCAAAATAGCAATTTTAATTAAAACTGAAGGTGATTTAATCATAGTATTAATCCCATTACTGAATAAAAGGATTATGGTTACGTTCCCAGCCAATGCTGGTTTCTGGTCCATGACCTGGCAAAACTCTAACCGTATCCTCAAGATTCAGTAACTGGTCTTTTATACTATTGATACCTGCTTGTAAGGTTTGCTCACAGTACACTATGTAACAATTCGTCCCAAGCTGACCTACTCCCAATTGAATTATTTTCATGTAATCACTCTCCTATTAAAACAGCCGCTTACTGTCTAGCAGCATTGTCACTGGTCCATGATTCGTCAAACGCACGATCATTTCAGCCTGGAACTGTCCACAAGCTACCGTTATCCCCATGTTACGGCACAATTGTACAAAAGTTTCATAAAGTCCAATTGCCGCTTGGGGCGGAGCGGCAGCATCAAAGCTAGGTCGACGTCCTTTACGGCAATCGCCGTACAAAGTAAATTGAGAGACTACCAGCAAATCGCCCTGTATATCCTTAAGAGATAGATTCATTTTTCCCTCATTATCTGGAAAAATTCGTAAATTAACAACTTTTTCTGCAAGAAAATTGGCATCTGCTTCGGTATCTTCTTGACCTACCCCTAAAAAAACAGTTAGCCCGGTCTGAATCGCAGCAATTTCTTGCTCAGCTACTGTTACACTGGCACAATCGGTTAATTGGACAACAGCCCTCATTAGACTCCTCCTAAGGATTGCGTCGTACGATGCACATTATAAACATCTGGAATCCTACGCATCTTATTCATTATATTTTCCAACTGACTTAGGTTACCAATATCAATATCCATATTAATGTTAGCAGTCTTATTTTTTTGTACCCGGGCATTTAGAGAACCTACATTAATTTTGGCATCCGCCGCCACCATCATGACGTCAGATAGTAGGTTGTGGCGATCTAGACCGATGATCTCAATCGATACTCGATAAAGCGTATCACCTGGAATATCCCAGTTAACTTCAATCATCCGTTCATATTCTTCTGAATTGTTCAGGATATTGAGGCAGTCAGCACGGTGTACCGATACCCCACGGCCCCTGGTAATATAACCTACGATAATATCACCAGGCAATGGATTACAGCAACGGGCTAATCTGACCATAAGGCCTGCTTCGCCTTTAACCAAGATACCATGACTAACTTTATTCTTGAGACGTTTAGGTTTAAGTTCAGCCAGCATAGCCGAAACGTCAGGCGTCGTCGAGCTTTTTAATTCTTTTTTATACAATTCAATCAGCTTGGCTATAACTCCATGTAAGGTAACTCCGCCATAACCTAAGCCTTCAAATAAGTCATCTTCACTTGAAATACTTAATTTTTTGGCAATCTCATTTAGGCGATCACCTTTTACAAGATCACGCCATTCATAGCCGAGCTTTTTACTCTCGCGTTCGATCATTTCTCGGCCTTTGGCAATATTTTCTTCACGTTTTTCTTTCTTAAACCATTGACGAATTTTATTTCTAGTTTCCGATGAACCAACAATATTCAACCAATCACGACTAGGGCCATTACCTTGCTTGGCGGTAATGATATCAACGATATCACCATTGGTAAGCTTATATTCTAGGGGCACAATTTTACCATTAATTTTTGCACCAACACAACGATGACCTACATCAGTATGAATGCGATAGGCAAAATCAATTGGAATCGATCCAGCAGGTAAATCCAGGACATCACCGCGGGGTGTAAAAACAAACACCTCATCAGCAAAAACATCCATTTTTACCGTCTCAATGAATTCGCGCGGATCTCTTAAATCGCGATGCCATTCCAAAAGCTGCCTAAGCCAAGCCAATTTCTGATCAGTATCTTTGTGGGCAACTTTAGTTCCTTCTTTGTAACGCCAGTGAGCAGCAATACCATATTCAGAAATTCGGTGCATATCTAATGTACGAATTTGAATCTCCAGTGGCTGGCCTGAGTGTCCAATAACGGTAGTATGTAACGACTGATAGCCGTTGGATTTGGGCATCGCAATATAATCCTTGAATCTGCCAGGCAAAGGCTTCCATAAGGTGTGAACAATGCCTAACGCTCCATAACAGTCTTTTAATGAATCAACAACAATGCGGATGGCTGACAAATCATAAATTTCACTGACATCCTGTTTGTGGTTTTTTTTCATTTTTTTGTAGATACTGTAAAAGTGCTTTGGCCGTCCCTGGATTTCAGCAGTGATCCCAACAGAACCAAGACGTTCTTCCATCAGCGCGATGGCGTCGGTAATAATCTTCTCACGTTCTTTACGCTTTTGTTTTACCTGTTCTACCAGTCGATAGTATTTTTCTGGCTCTAAAAAGCGAAAAGCGAGATCTTCTAATTCCCACTTTACGTTCTTATGCGGTGCCATATATTTAAGAGTACGCATGTTATGCAATCTGTCTGCAAGTTTTATCAATACGACCCTAATATCTTTAGCCATAGCTAGAAACATCTTCCGATAATTCTCTAACTGTTGTTCTTCTTTCGATTTATACTCAATTCGGTTTAATTTAGTGACTCCATCGACAAGCATGGCAATTTCTTTACCAAAATCTTTTTCCAACAATTCTAGAGTAATTGGCGTATCCTCTACTACATCGTGCAGCAAGCTGGCGCTAATTGTGACAGCGTCAATCTGCAAATCAGCCAATATAGTAGCAACCCCGATCGGGTGACAGATATACTCATCTCCTGAGACTCTAAGTTGACCGTCATGAGCACTATATGCTAGTTCATATGCTTTATTAACCAATTGTAATGGCGCGTCAGGCTGGTAGGTTCTAATTTTGGCTATTATATTTTCAATATTTGGTTTATTTCTTTTTTTGACCTGAACTCCATCGTTGCCCATGACTCACCTCTTACTATCACTGCTATAACGTAGGTTGCGTTCTGTACTTTGGCTAATTAACTAATATTGAATAAGTGCGGTGATATCATAACCAGCTAAGCCCTGACGTCCATTTAAACAGGTTAGTTCAATTAAGAAAGCCAGACCGACCACTTTACCACCTAACTGCTCAACCATTTTGACCGTTGCCATTGTAGTACCACCTGTTGCTAACAAATCATCAACAATCAAGACTCGGCTTCCTGGCTCAATTGCATCTTTATGAATTTCCAAAGCATCCTTGCCATATTCCAGGGAATATTGATAACTAATTGTCGCCGCAGGTAATTTGCCGGGTTTGCGTATTGGCACAAACCCGGCGTCCAAAACATACGCAACAGGAGCACCTACAGCAAATCCCCGTGCTTCTGGACCGACAACAATATCGATATTTTGCTCTTTGTAAGGCGTTGCCAGCAAATCAATAGCCGTACGAAAGGCTTTCCCGTCTTTTAACAGTGTTGTAATATCTTTAAATTGGATGCCTTGTTGCGGAAAATTGGGTACATTTCTGATTTTTTCCCGTAAATCCATAGTTACCTCCTTAGACTAACCAAACTGATTCAAGTACTCCTCACGCATTTTGATACTTTCCCGAAAAGTAGGTGAGTCTGTTAACTCAAGCTTTTTAAGTGGCGCTAGCGTAAGTTGAATAGTAAAATTGCCTTGCTCTTTCGACTCTTTTGTAAGTAAGTGTAATTCAGCTAAGATAGTTAAAGCCATATCCAGAACATTCTCTGGTAAAGCAGCATTATAGTTGTTCAAAATCTTATTTGCGATAGTTTGCAAAGATAAATTATATTGTCCTAAATTATTATATTCTTTTAACGTTAAATATACTTGCGCAATACAGGTACGATCAGGAGCAATTGTATTCAGAGTGACTTGCGTTTGCATATCTGGCGATTGTCGTACGTCATGAGCAGTCAATTGTACGTTTTTTTGTCCCTGCCACTCGTTGTATTTTGGAACAAATACTAAATCTATCGTTTTATCACAGGTAAGGCTTGTCGATAATTCTGCCATATTCCAGGCAATCACATCCTTAACTGCAGCATTTTTCAATTTGAGTTTCAAATGGCGACTTTGCTGTCCTATAAGCCGCTTCTCTTTCATTTCGATATTATGACAGGCAAATACCGGACTGGGATTGCCAAACCCATAGGGTTCAAGACAAGCCAATTGTTCAAGAAACGTAGCATTGATTTCTTCTAATGGCAACATAGAATCAATCGTAAGAACAGGCACATAATCGGCTGCTGATAGTGTCTTGGCTGCCAAGGAATCTAATCGTTCGCGCAACAGCGGTATGTTTGACACGGGTACTGACAGACCTGCTGCCTGGCGATGCCCCCCAAACTGCGCTAATAGATCAGAACAATGAGTTAACGCAGTATAAATGTCAAAGGCCGGTATGCTGCGGCAAGACCCCTTACCCATCCCGTCGCGAATACTAATCATAATTACTGGCTTATAATATTTGTCCACTAACCGAGAAGCTACAATGCCAATTACGCCTGAATGCCATTCCTCGCCAGCTAGTACCAGCACCTTAGCTGCATTTATATCTACTGTTTCAAGTTGTTCTTCCGCTTTTTCCAAAATTAGCTTTTCTATATTTTGGCGAGCTACATTTTCCATATCTAGTAGGTTTGCCAGTTCTCGTGCCTGATTAGCATCGTTAGTAATCAGCAGTTCCACTCCGGCAGCAGCCTTACTAACACGTCCTACAGCATTAAGACGCGGCGCAATGACAAAACCGATACTGCCACTATCAATAACCTTGCCACTTAATCCACATATTTCAAGTAAAGCCTTAATTCCCAAATTATCAGTAGTTTGTAACTGTTTTAGACCTAGTTTCACCAAGACCCGATTTTCTCCGGTAAGTGGTACTATATCAGCAACTGTGCCAATAGCCACAATATCAAGGTAATCAAAAAACTTGGTTCCAAGCCCATAATAATGTTGCCATAACCCCTGACATAACTTAAAGGCAACACCAACACCAGCCAAATTTTTTTCTGGATACAAACATCCCGGCTGCTTGGGATTAATGATGGCCGCAGCTACTGGGAGTTCAGGCGGCGGTTGATGGTGGTCGGTTACAATAATGTCAAGCTGATTATTGACAGCCGCAATCTCCTTACAGGCACTAATACCACAGTCAACGGTAACAATTAATTTTGTTCCAGCATCTATTAGTTTATGCAAAGCCGCAGGATTAAGTCCATACCCCTCGCTTTGCCTGTCTGGGATATAAAACTCGACATTAGCACCAAGTCTGGTTAACGTCTTATAAAGAGTAGCACAGGCAGTAATGCCATCAACATCATAATCACCATAAATAGTGATTTTTTCTTGTATTTCAATTGCTTGAGTAATTCTCTCAACCGCAGCTTTCATACCTTTTAGTGCATATGGATCTACAAAATTTTCAGCACCAGCGTGGAGAAATTTTGCTGCTGCTTGTTCATTAGTAAGACCACGGTTTATCATTGCTTGTGTAATATACTCAGATATGTTAAGTTTCTGGCTGAGCTCGTTTGCTAATTGACGCCTAGCTGGAAACAATCTCCATTTTTTTTTAAGCCTAGCCATAATAAAGTTTATAGCCCTCCGTAACAATATACTAGATAATTGTAGTATACAGTGTAATTTTTTGCAACTTTACCTGGATTTCCTTAGTCTTTCTGACTCTCTGCCTGCATTTCCTTGGTGGCTCTTAATGCAAGGTTTTCCGCTTCTAATTGTTGCTTAGACTGGTTTAACTTATTCAGACTTCGCTTCAGCTTGAATTGAACTAGCATGGAAAGGGACAAAATAGTCAGAGCACCAAAAGTAGCCGCCCCCAGGATAATGATAACTAGTGAGGTTTGAAAACTCCACATTAAGAAACTTACCGTAACCGGCAATGCATTCTGCACAGCAAAGATGGCAACAAGTAATGCAAAGACAAAGGCAAACAGTAAATTCATCATTTTTATCACATCCATAAATAATTATATATCGAATTAGTATTCTCGCAAAAAGTGCAATATTCCTTTAATATTAGCCCATATAAAATAAAACTTACAATAAACAACAGAAACAGGCGTACTACCTGTTACCATTCAAACATTTATTATAGAAACATGTACAGCTGCATAATGACGATCATAATCGTTCCACAGACAAATCGAAGGCAAGCCACTCCGAGTAGTCGGAGCAGCACTTGGAAAACCATATCACCATGAGGCATAAGTGTTTTACCGGCTACTAACTCCCATAGTAAAAAACCAAAAGCCGAACCGAGCAAAGCATTACTTGCCAGTAACCCGCCCAAATAACATACTGTACCATTAACGCTAAAATCGCGTGAAATCGGTAAATTCTCCGTCAAATAGCTTTGTAATAGTCGCCCGCCTACTTCGCTTAGTAGGGAAAATAGTATCAATGACCCCATTGTTCCTAGAGTAAAAGTCACGAAATCAGTAAAAATACCATAAAGAACAGCCCCCAGCAAGATGATCAGCGTTCCCGATAGTTTTACTGACACCGTACAGAAAAGGCCTGCCATCATAATCAATGTTACTACAAATTCGACCCACAAAAGGCAATTACCCCGTTTCCCTGAATATAACTGTTGGTACCATTATTGTAACTTGTTATCTCCTTGTTTATGTAGAAAGTAAGCTACCCAACCGATGAAAACAATCATCAGCAAACCAGTTGCACTCATCAGCTTGAGAATTAATTCTAAGCTGATAAAACTTCCACACCACACTACTATTCCTGCCAAAACCAGTGCTAATTTAAACGGTAGTCTTGTGATTATAGTCAGTTGCTTGGCATTGACCAACATTGCTGGAACCATTGTATTGAGCAATATGCATACCAATATACTATTAAACCCAACTGCAAGCCAGGAACCAAAAACCTGTTGGGCAACAGTTGTCAACGGCATAAATCCGTAGCCGCCTAGTAAGGCTATATGCGCTAGTAGCAAAGTAAAAAGCCCCTCAAAAGATTTAGCTAGTACTGCAAAATATATCCCTGCGCAGTTTTTATGAGCAAAATAAGTCCCCACTTCTACTACCAGCACCGAATGCATACCACCAGCATTATAGCCAATAAGTGCTAGTACCAGTGGCCAATTGATATTGTCTAGTGATAGTACATTAGTAAATGATATTGTCGTGATACCATCAGGCAACCTAACTACCATAATACCTATTGCCGGGATAAGCAAAAGGGCTGCATAGTTAGAAATCCGCAGTAGCTCCTGACCATAATCAGCAGCCAGCGCGCAGCATACAAATATATAGAGCGGAACAGCCCAGTCATACGGCATGCCTGTTAGCTGTTGTATCAGATGTCCGGCAAAATACCCGCCTGTTAAGGCACTAGCTGGCAATGATACCGCTGCTATTGCTAACGCCAGCAGCACTTTACCGCGTACACCGAATAGTCGCTTAACAGCCGGCGTCAGTTCGCGGCCGCTTTTTGCCCCTATCCAGGCTGACGTACCGGCTACTATCGAGCCGAATATCATATATGCTAAAAATACAGTAGAATAAATCCCATTGCCGATTAACGAAGCCATGGCCGGAACAACAGCGACATTATCGCCAGCAATATGAACAAGTGCCAACGCTAGCGCCGATAGGATAACTCCCATATGTATCGCCCCCTGCCTGCTTATATGATATTGCAGGAAAGCCTTAATGGTGCAAAAAAGCCTGAAGCAAATTGCTTCAGGCTAA
>JAGGAA010000360.1 GCA_017889675.1 Bacillota bacterium
CAAGGTGCCAAATTTTAAGCCGTTATGCGGCAAAATATGTGAGCAGGTTTTGGCAAATGTCTTGGGCAAGGCAAGGACAAAACCTGCGAGCAACAACAGTTGCCCTTATCCTGTTCTTAAGAAAGTTATGCTTTCTGTTAGGGTAAAAACAAGAACCTATAGAATAAACTTTTTATTAAGCGTTATTCTATAGGTTCCATTTTAACTTCACTCACCCTTATTTCATCTGTGAAACATGTTCTCTTCATCAACCGGAAAGTTACACCTTTTGGGGAAATACACCCATAGTACATCTTGCAATACATATAAGTTCTCCGGCCTCATCATTAATTCTGATATCCCACACTACAATGGTTCGCCCTCGATGAACTGGTTTGCCCACCGCGGTAACAATTCCGTCGGTTTTTCTTTTGACATGATTGGCATTGATTTCAATGCCGACAGCATATTCTTTATCTTTATTAATAAAAAGATGATATGTACCTGAACTAGCCACTGTTTCTGCGAGAGCGACAGAAGCTCCACCATGTAAAATCCCAAACGGCTGCCGGGTAGCTTCGTTCACAGGCATAGTTGCAACAACCTGCTCCTCGCCCATTTCAGTTATCTTAATACCCAAGCGATCCATCAGAGTATCTTTATAATTTACTTTTTCCATAATTATAATACCTTGTTTCCTTTCCCGCTACAGCCGGAAGCCCGTTACTGCGTTCTGTAGATCCTGGGCTAGCTTGGCTAACTCTTGGCTTGATGATGCTATTTCCTCCATAGAGGCCAATTGTTCTTCAGCTGCCGCCGAAACACCTTGAGCCTCACCTGCCGATTTTTTACCAAGGCTGTCAATCTTTTTAACCGAACCCACGATTTGCTGGCTGCCAGCTGCCATCTGCTGCATAGCGGCGGAAATCTCCTTCACTTGACCAGATACCTCAGATACCAGACCGGCAATTTCCCTAAAAGCCGTGCCGGCAGTATTAACAACCTCGGCTCCGGTCTTGACTTCCCGAGTACCATTGTCCATAGCCACAACTGCCTTGCCGGTATCAACCTGAATTTCACCGATTAAATCAGCAATTTTTTTAGCCGCTTCCTGGGACTGCTCCGCTAATTTGCGCACTTCTTCGGCTACCACGGCAAAACCCCGACCTTGTTCTCCTGCCCTCGCTGCCTCAATAGCCGCATTTAGAGCCAAAAGGTTAGTCTGTCCGGCAATACCAGAAATGGTATCAACAATCTGACCAATTTCTTTGGAGCGTTCGCCTAATTTTGTTACAACCTGGGCTGAGGTTGTGACCGTTGCTTCGATTTGATTCATCTGAACTACTGCTTTTTCTACTACTTTATCACCATTTTTTGCCTTTTCGGCCGCTTGAGCCGAATTAGCCGCTACCTGGTTGGCATTAGCGGCTATCTGCTGAATGCTGGCTGTCATCTGTTCCACCACCGCCGTAGTATCGCTGGCTGCATCCAATTGTTCATTAGCGCCTGCGGCCACATCGGTTATCGCTGTAGCAATTTGATTGGCCGCCTGAGCCGATTGTTCTGAGCTAGCTGTCAGTTCTTCCGACGAAGCTGCCACTTGTCCTGAAGAAGTACTGATCTGATTTACCAGATTGCGCAAATTCCCGGCCATGGTTTCAAAAGCCCGGGCTAAATGCCCTAGCTCATCCTGGGAATCAACAGCTACCTGCGTTATGCTTAGATCACCACCCGCAATGCGGTTAACTGCCTCCTTAAGTGTCTGTAAAGGCTTTGTAATACGAACCGTTCCCCACATTATTGCAAGAACAGCAACGATAAGTACGATAACAATTGTTATCAAAGATGTCCAGGTAAACGCACTCAATTTAGCGGTAGCTTCACTTACAGGTATATTCACGGCAAGCGACCAACCAGTTCCTTTTATTGGCGCATATGCTTGATATTTATCTACACCCTCATGCTTATATTTAGTAATTCCCCTTTCACCATTCATCATTTTTCCTATAGCACCCTTTAACGTAGGATCCGTCCTGGCATCGGTGTATGAGTTGATTTTGCCGGCGACATCCTTAACAGGGTGGACGATAACTAATCCATCGCCTCGTATCAGATATGCATAACCAGTTTGCCCAGATTGCCAGACTTGCCCATATGATCAACAAAGTTGCCTTTATCATCCGTATATGTAACGGTTTCGTAGATCTTATTTTTGGCTGTTTCAGCAGCAAGGTAAGCCATAATGGCTTCATGGTTACCACTGGTCATTATCGGCGTCCGGGCTACGGCAGACAGCTCCATCTTAACACCGTCCAAAAACGCGCTAATTTCTTGACTATTGCTTTGTGTCGTGATGCCTATCTCTGTTTCAACATCCTGTATCAGCATCTTTTCTGCTTGCCAATAATTTAATCCCGCTAACATACCTAATGAAACTTCTTTACTGCCGAATATATATATTTATTTTCAAATTACCCTATCATTAAAAGATTGCTGGACTAAACATTAGCTTTACGCTCCAAGTAGAGTACACTATTGCTTCTCAATCGATTTATGAATTCTACTTTTACATCTTGATAATGCAACTCATTTTCTAAGCATGCCAAAAGCAGATCAATCCTTCTGTGCCGCCGGTTAAATGGTACACTATCTCCAACGTCTGCCCACCC
>JAGGAA010000115.1 GCA_017889675.1 Bacillota bacterium
TTTGCCAGTTTTACGGCTTCATCCCTGATTTGCATTGTTAATTCCCTGGTAGGGGTGACAATTAAGGCTTGTACATGCGGGGCCGAGTTTCTTATTTTTTCTAAAATAGGCAGTAAAAACGCCAGCGTCTTGCCGGTGCCTGTCTGCGACTGAGCAATGACATCTTTGCCTGCCAGTACCGCCGGAATGGTCTGTATCTGAACCGGGGTAGGCTGGGTAATGCCAGATTGTTTTAAAAATTGAGTCAGCTCAGGGCGAATGCCTAAAGCTGAGAAATTAGTTGCCATCATTAAAACACCTTTCTTTTTCTATGAATATCTGTAAATTCAGTTTGCGCAAGCTAAACTAAGGGTATACGGTATGGATAAAAATCTAATATACTACTATTTTCCATGAAAGTAAAGAGTATTTCTTCAATAAATCGGATATTTGTGTTAAAATGAAGAAAAATGGATGAAAAGGACTAGAACATGAACTTATTATCTCTAGAAAATGTAACAAAAAGTTACGGCGAGAAAATCTTATTTAGGCAGGTTACCTTTGGCGTTGACGAAAGCGATAAAATTGGTTTAATTGGCGTCAATGGCACAGGTAAATCAACCTTTTTGAAGGTTATTGCCGGCGTGGATACAGCCGATTCTGGTAAAATAATGACAGGTAATAGCGTACAAATCGAATATTTACCGCAAAATCCCGAATTTGATGCTAACGCTACTGTGCTGGAACAGGTTTTCAAAGGCCATTCGCCAGTGATGCAGGTGTTAAGAGAATACGAACAGGTTTTACTGCAAGCACAGCAACATCCAACAGATGAGGCGTGTCAAAAGCGGCTCATTATATTGACCCAACAAATGGACGCACAAAATGCCTGGCAATTGGAAAGTGATGCTAAAATAATTCTTACTAAACTGGGAATTGTTGATTTTTTGGCGATTATCAGCACCTTATCCGGTGGACAGCGCAAACGAATCGCGTTAGCAAGTGCGCTTATTAACCCTGCTGACCTCTTAATCCTTGATGAACCTACCAACCATATCGATAATCAGACGGTGGCGTGGTTGGAACAATACCTGGCAAAACGCAAGGGTGCACTGCTGATGATTACTCATGACAGATACTTTCTGGACAGAGTGACAAACCGTATCATCGAATTGGATAAAGGTAACCTGTATACTTATATGGGGAATTACAGCCAGTTTCTAGAGTCCAAGGCTGAACGGGAAGAGCAACAGGAAGCCAGTGAATGTAAACGCCAGAATATCCTAAGAAATGAGCTGGCCTGGATACGGCGAGGTGCACAAGCCCGCAGTACCAAGCAAAAAGCTAGAATTGAGCGGTTTGAGGAGCTCAGTGCTCAGACACCTGAAGCAGCAAGCGGCCAATTGGATATTGCTGTGGGTGCCAGTCGGCTGGGCCGAAAAATTATTGAACTAGAGCATGTTAACCGAGCGTTTGATGGAAAAATGCTAATTCAGGATTTTAATTATATTGTACTCAAAAATGACCGAGTAGGCATTATCGGTCCAAATGGCAGCGGAAAATCGACTTTGCTCAACTTGATTACCGGGAAGCTGACTGCTGACAGCGGACAGGTTGCGGTTGGTCAGACTGTGAAAATCGGTTATTTTTCTCAGGAAAGCAGTGAAATGAACCAAGATTTGCGGGTTATTGAATATATTAAAGAAGAAGCTCATTTTTTACCGACTGCTGATGGCGGTACGATTAGTGCCGGACAGCTTTTAGAACGCTTTCTTTTTCCGCCTAGCTTGCAATGGACACCGATTGCCAAGCTGTCAGGCGGGGAAAAGCGCCGTTTGTTTTTGCTCAGGATTCTCATGAGTGCTCCCAATGTTCTCCTATTAGACGAACCCACCAATGATTTGGATGTACAGACCTTAGGCATTTTGGAAGACTACCTGGAAGACTTCCCCGGTGCTGTCATTGTAGTGTCGCATGACAGGTATTTTCTTGACAGGCTTGTTGAAAAACTATTTGTTTTTGAGGGCGACGGTAAAATCACGCAATATCCTGGCAATTACTCTGATTATCAGAACAAAGTCAGTGTGCAGGAAACAGAAACTGCTGACAAAAGTAAAGGTGCAGCAGATAAGAAACCAACAGTGCAGGATAAGCCAAAAGAACGGCCTCGTAAGCTGTCTTTTAAAGAGCAGCGGGAATATGACCAGATTGAAGAGGTAATCGCTAGCGTTGAACAGGAGCTTGCCCAGGTTGCGGCAGCCATTAATACTGCAGGCAGCGACTTTACCCTGCTGCAAGAACTTACTAATAGGCAGCAGCAGTTGGAAAGTAGGCTTGATGAATTGCTTGACCGCTGGACCTATCTTAATGAATTGGTGGCAGAATTTAGTAATTAAGGAGCAAAGGAGCTAGTCTATAGGCTATGAACATACAGATAGTGGGTACGAAAAAATGCCAGGATACAAAAAAAGCCGAAAGGTATTTTAAAGAACGCAAGATACCGTTTCAGTTTATTGATTTAACGATCCGGGGCTTAAGCAAGGGCGAACTGGATAAAGTTCGGGCGGCAGTTGGCGGGCTGGAAAATCTGATTGATAAAACAGGTAAGGAATATGCTAAACGCAATTTGAAATACCTGGTCCATAACGTGGAAGAGGTACTGCTAGAGCATCCGCTGCTATTGCGGACGCCGATAGTACGCAATGGTGCCAAGTCCACAGTGGGGTATTGTCCAGAAGTATGGGGTAGTTGGAGTTAAGAGCTAGCAATTTAGAAATTGGAGATAGATATAATGTTGACAAAGGCGCGGGAAATATTAAAAAAATATTATGGTTATGACGAATTCCGGCCAGGACAGGCTAAGGTCATTGGTAGTCTGCTCGGCGGCAAGGATACAGTAGCAATTATGCCGACAGGGGCAGGTAAATCGTTGTGTTTTCAGATTCCGGCGATGCTGCTGCCTGGTGTTACCATCGTGGTTTCACCGCTTATTTCGCTCATGAAGGATCAGGTGGACGCGCTAGCTGGGCAGGGGATACCGGCTACTTTTATTAATAGCTCCCTCACAGGCCAAGAAGCTGGTCGGCGGCTGCAACATATGCGCGCCGGTCATTACAAACTAGTCTATGTGGCACCTGAACGTCTGATAGCCGATTGGTTTCAGGCGGTGGTGGGCGAACTTAAAATAAGCATGTTGGCTGTTGATGAAGCCCATTGTGTTTCGCAATGGGGTCATGATTTTCGTCCAAGCTATCGAAATGTGGGTACGTTTATTGCTAGTTTGCCTGAACGGCCAGTTATTGGCGCGTTTACTGCCACTGCTACTCCTGAGGTCAAGAATGATATTGAGAACCTGCTTGCATTGCAGTGGCCGCAAGTACATATAACTGGCTTTGATCGTCCTAATCTCTCATTTTCTGTCCTACGCGGCGAAAACAAGCAGCAGTTTGTTTTAAAATATATTAAGACAAATGCTAATCAAGCCGGTATTATTTATGCGGCTACTCGCAAAGAAGTGGACAGTCTTTATGATTTACTTAGAAAAAAGGGGTGTGCTGCCGGGCGGTATCATGCCGGGTTAAGTGATCAAGAACGTATGTCCCAGCAGGAACAATTCCTGTATGATGACATTCGGGTTATGGTGGCTACCAACGCCTTTGGCATGGGGATTGATAAATCCAATGTGCGGTATGTGGTGCATTATAATATGCCCAAGAATATGGAGTCTTACTACCAAGAGGCGGGCCGCAGCGGCCGGGATGGTGCACCAGGAGAATGTATCTTGTTGTTTGGGCCACAAGATCCCCTGTTGCAGCGTTTTTTGATTGATAAATCTGTTGAGCATCCGGAGCGCAAACAGCATGAACTTAAGAAATTGCAGGAGATGGTGGATTATTGTCACACTCCTGACTGCTTGCGGCAATATATATTAAATTATTTTGGTGAACCGGCAACAAACTCAGGTTGTGGCAATTGTGGTAACTGCATGGCTGATGGCGAACAGGTGGATATCACGGTAGATGCACAGAAGGTTTTTTCCTGCATCTATCGTATGAAGGAGCGGTTCGGTATTACAGTTATTGCTGATGTGCTAAAAGGCTCAAAAAATAAAAAAGTCCAGCAACTGGGCTTTGACCAGTTGCCGACCTATGGTTTGATGGCGCAGCGTACTGTGCAGGATATTAAAACCCTGGTGCAGCGATTGCTTGCCACCGGATATTTGCGCTTGACTGAGAGTGAATATCCAGTAGTAAAATTAGCACCAGAAGCATTTTCTGTGCTACGCAGTGAGGCTAGAGTCTGGCAAAAAGTATTCACTGAACGACAGCCTGTTCAGGATGATTCTCTGTTTGAACTGCTGCGCCAGTGTCGTAAACGCATTTCTGAGCGGGAAAATATACCGCCCTTTGTTGTGTTTGCTGACACTACTTTGCGGGAGATGAGCCAGCAGCGACCAACAGAGCTTACTGTTATGCGCCAAATTAAGGGGGTCGGCGAGCTTAAACTGCAAAAATATGGCGGCGAGTTTCTGGAGGTTATCACTACCTATTTAGCAGAAAACGCAGCTGCAGCAAGCAGCACAGATACGGCTGCCGTTCCAGCACCGACTAAAAAGACGGCAGGTAAAAAGAGCAGCAGCAAAACCGATTCTGAGCCTAGTCATGTACTAACCTTAACTATGTACCGGCAAGGTATTACCCTGGAAGATATTGCTGCGACACGTGAATTAACGGTTAACACGGTGCAAAATCATCTGGTACGTTGTGCGCAGGAGGGGCATGCTATTGATTGGGACAGGCTTATCCCCAGCCAGTATGAAGAGCTTATTATTACAACGATAAAAGAAATTGGCGCAGGCCAATTACGGCCACTCAAAGAGGCCTTGCCTGATGCTGTAAGCTATGCCGCTATTAAGGCAGTATTATGTAAGCATTTTGGCGAGACAGGCAAAGCGTAGAAGATCCCTATCGCGAAAGCTTTAATTCTATTAATTAGGAGAACTGCCGATGAACAAAAAAGCAGTAATATGGCTATACCAGCAATTGCCGGAACTTGTTGCTAAAGGCGTTATTCCGCCAGAAAGCGCGGATAAATTAAAAGAACATTATGGGGCTGCAACTGACAACGCAGGTACCAGAACCGTTCTATTGATCTTTGGCGTAATTGGTGCTCTATTGATAGGTCTGGGGATTGTTCTGATTTTAGCCCATAACTGGGCGCAACTAACTAGGCTGCACCGTCTTATGATCGCGGTCGGGTTACTTGTAACTGCGCAAATTATTGCAGGCAGTGTGCTGTGGTTTAGACAAGGCAGTTTGGTATGGCGCGAGGCGGCGGCAACTTTGCTTATGTTGATGGTCGGCGCCTCTCTGACATTGGTGGGGCAGACTTACCACCTAGTGGAAGATACGGATGCTTTTCTGCTCACCTGGATGTTATTATCATTGCCTTTGCTGTATCTGATGAATTCCGCAGCAGTAGCAGTACTGTATTTTGTGGGAATAACTGTTTGGAGTGGCGGCCATTATGGTCTAAGCAAGCAATTTATTTGGGTATTATTCGGTTTGGCATTGCCCTATTATCGAGGCCTGCTTGTGAATAGCCGTCAAGCCAATACTACAGGCATTTTATCCTGGGTTATAACTATCTGTTTTTATTTTGCTTTTGGAACAGCATTCTCGAATTATCTGGATCGACTAGGGCTGCTCATATATAGTGCGCTATTTGCCATAACCTATCTGATTGGTGTATTATGGTTTAATCAGGAAGAATCGAGCTGGCGCATGCCGTTTAAAACGGTAGGCTTGACAGGGAGTATCGGATTAACCTTTATCCTAACCTTTAAGGATGTCTGGAGCCATTTGGCGTCAGGCTGGCGCGCCGGGCGCAACTATTATTTTAAATGGTTACATGTTATGGCTAAGTGTTAGTATTATAACCAACGGAGTGCGTAACCAACGCATTGGCGTTGTAAATCTGGGTATGATGACGATTGTAGCGCTAATTGTTGCCCGTTTTTTTGATATTGATGTAAGCTTTGTCGTGCGCGGCATAGTATTTGTCTTAGTAGGTCTAGGCTTTCTTGCGGCTAATGTCGTTTTACTGCGCCGCAAAGCGGGGTGGCAGAATGAAAAATAAAAAATGGCTGTTTGGCTTATTTATTACTGTCGCTGTGCTTCAGGTAGCTATGCCGCTCTATATGGCCTGGCGCTGGGAGGACGTATTGCAGACCGGTCGTCAGTTTTACTGGCAAACGGCTCCGGTCGATCCTTATGATGCCTTTAAGGGCCGGTATGTTGAACTGCGGTTTAAGGAAAATAGCGCTCCGATTAGCGATAATACCGA
>JAGGAA010000361.1 GCA_017889675.1 Bacillota bacterium
CCCCAAAACTTTCTCCCATATCACAATTTAAGTCAATCCTCATAGCTAACGACCTCCTAGTAGAATTTTTTCTCAAAGAAGCTGACTATTCAAGTTCTCTTCCCTTTGATTCCGGAATGAGGAAAATGGTAGCTCCTGCAAGTATGTAGGCATCAGGATTTACTGACGCGTTTACTTAAAATATCGATAAGTCTTCATCATGAGTGTCGCAGATAAACATATAGCCTGGAGCATGAGTAATCATCAAATCAGGTTTTACCCTCATCGCCACTGCTTGGGGAGTAACGCCGCAAGCCCAAAAGACCGGGACTTCGCCCTCGTTTATCGTCACCGCATCGCCAAAATCCGGTTTGTTAATATCTCTTATACCAATACGTTCCGGAGAACCAATATGGATGGGAGCGCCATGGACAGCAGGAAAGCGGGATGTTACCTGAGTGGCACGGACCACTAGTTCTGCAGGAATCGGGCGCATACTGACAACCACGGGGCCGGAGAAAATTCCCGCCGGTTTACATTCAATATTCGTTATATACATCGGAACATTGCAGTTTTCTTCAATATGCCGCACAGGTATCCCGTTTTTTATCATCGGTGTTTCAAAGGTAAAACTACATCCCAGCAAAAAAGCTACCAAATCGTTAGTCCAATATTTCTCTAAGTCGAGCACTTCTTCATATAATTGACCTTTTTTATATATCCGGTATTTAGGTATATCGTAACGCAAATCTGCTCCTGGTGCGACCAGCTTAGGTTCAGGCGAACCTATCTCTGTTACATCAAGAATCGGACAGGGCTTAGGATTACGTTGAGCAAACAGTAAGAAATCATACGCCAATTCTTTGGGCAAAATAGCTAAATTGGCCTGGGTATAACCCTGCGCGATACCAGCAGTCGGCCTCACTAACTGTTTTTTCCTGATTAAGTTTCTCACATCTTTGGGATTCATAGAACCTAAATTCTCCATGCATAACTCCCCTCTCTTCTCAGCACCATAATCCAAACCAGATCAAGTTCTCACCGCTAGTACTCTTCTACTTGAACTGTATACCCCTGGTTCTACATAACCGGAAACGCACTTCATTACCTGGCTTGGCTTGGGCCAACTTTAACAAATCCGGACCGATAACGGCACCTATTTTTGCGTATCCACCTGTTGTTTGACGGTCGGCCATCATGATAATCGGCATACCATGTGCAGGTACTTGGATAGCGCCGAAAGGCAATGCGTCAGAGACGATATCGGCTTTGTCAATATGCGCAATTTTAGGACCTTCCAACCGATATCCCATACGGTCAGCCTCATCCGTAATTACATATTCACTTTTCAACAAGGTCTCTATCGCTTCTGCTGTAAACATATCGTCCTGCGGCCCTAAAAGAATGCGTAACGTTATGCTTTGTTCGTACTGGGGAACATAATCGACCTTCAGATTTCCCGCCTGAACTTCGTCTTCGGTGTCGTTTGCAACATTCAATACATCACCTTGACGAAGAGCTCTGCCTTCCAAGCCACCAACTTTCGCGCGTGTATAAGTAGAACGGCTACCTAATACATTAGGTACATCAATTCCGCCGCGAACCGCAAGGTAGGCTCTACAGCCTGTCACAGCATACTCAAGTTTAAGTTCACTGCCTTTTTGTACAACAAAGGCAGACCAGTTTTTAACACTTACACCATCCAACTTTGCTTGCATATCAGCACCACAAAGGGCAACAAGCTGACTCTCATCAAATTTAAAGGAAGCACCAAGTAACGTCATTTCAATAGCAGCAGCATTCGCTTTATTGCCAACTAATAAGTTGGCAACCCGATAAGCATAGCGATCCATTGCTCCTGCCACCGGCATACCATAGGCTTGGTATCCCCAACGTCCACTATCTTGAATTGTCGAAAAAAAGCCTGGGTTTATTGTTGTAAACATATCGTCACCCCCTCTGCAATTCCGTAACCTCTGGACTATAGGTACCTGCATCCACTTGTTTACGGATTTGGTGAAATTCATCTACAGATATAGGTTTAAACTGCAAATAATCACCTGCGGAAAATAAGAACGAATTAGCAACAGCTGAATTAAAGGCTTTAATTGGTGTACGCCCAATCAGGCGCCACCCTCCAGGGCTTTCAATAGGATAAAAGCCAGTTTGACTACCTGCAATACCAACAGATCCGGCTGGAATTTGCACTCTGGGCTTGTCCAAGCGCGGTGCAGCTATTCTCGGCGACATGCCCCCAAGATAAGGAAACCCTGGTGTAAATCCAAGCATATATACCAGATAAGGAGTGGACGAATGGATACCCACAACTTCATCAGCAGAAATTCCGTTGTACTCTGCTACAAACTTTAAGTCAGGGGCAAACTCATCCTGATAACAAACGGGAATATGAACAATACTGGCTATTTCCTTTTCCTCTCCCGATTGTAATGCCTGAGTTTCGGATATCAGCAAATCCTCGATTTGTGTAATCAATTCTTCTCGCTTCATACTAAGTGGATCAAAATACACAAGCAATGACCTATAAGTTGGCACAATTTCAAGGATTGCCTTATTGGCTTTAGCCATTAAGCCTTTTGCCAGCTTATGAACCTTACTGTTGATTGTTTTATTAACTTCCTTACCAAATTCCACAACCAACCCTTGCTCGCCCGCATGAAATAACTCTACGCCATTCATTTTTTCACCAACTTCCTATATATGTTGCAGCTCACATTTTGATATTGTATTATACTCCACGACCATATCAGGAAACGCACAAGGATACTATAAAACCCTGTGCGTTTTCCATCATACGGCTTAAACAACCTACAATATCTATCAGGAGAAAACGCCTTTTTACTGCCTTGAACATGCTACTACTTTATAGACGCAATACCTAACTCTAATGCTTGTTTATTCATCTTTTCTGTTCCTTTTGGTACGCGTGCCAGCACAGCTTGCTC
>JAGGAA010000116.1 GCA_017889675.1 Bacillota bacterium
AACGCAGCCGACTCAGTAGCAAGAACCATGGAGGAATTTGCCCAAAGTACAAGTGAACAGGCCGCAAGCACTGAGCAGGGCGCGGACATGATCCATCAACTGGGTGAAATAATTGAGCAGGATCAGAACATGTTACAGCAATTGAATGATGCAACCCATGTCGTGGAACAAATGCGAGATCAAGGTAGTACTACTATTAAGGAATTGATCAATCGCACCTGTGAAAGGGAAAGCTTTGACAACAAAATTAGAGATAGTATTGAAAGAACTAATGACAGTGCAGGAAAAATTAATTCGGCCAGTCAGGTTATTCAGGCTATTGCTTCGCAAACCAATTTATTAGCCTTAAATGCTGCGATCGAAGCAGCGCGGGCCGGTGAAGCAGGGCGCGGATTTGCAGTTGTTGCAGATGAAATTAGGAAACTTGCCGAACAATCAAGTTCTTCCACTCAGGAAATTAATGGGGTGGTGCAGGAACTGCAATTGAATTCGAGAAATGCTGTCGAAATCATGAACGTAAATGCGCGAATTGCTCATGAGCAAAAGGAAAGTGTTAATCTTACAGGGGGAAAATTCGACGAAATTGCTAAAGCTATTGTAAGAACAGAAGAGATTATCGTTATTCTGAATAATTCAAGCAAAAAATTGAGCGAGGGTAAAAAGGGAATTTTAGACGTTTTCTCCAATCTATCAGCAATAGCACAACAAAACGCCGCAGCTGGCGAGGAGATTGCCGCCACCGCGGGGGAAGTAACAGAATCAATGGAACAAATTTCTTCAGAAAGCAACCATCTCGCGGCGATATCAAAAGAACTGCAGGCTGCTATTGATATATTTCATTAAGAAGGAAAGGAACATTTAGAGAGACAATAACCCCATAGAGAGCCGTAAGCGGCTACACTATGGGGTGTATGACGGTGTTATTGACAATATCTTTGTAGATAGAAAACTATCGACTATTGGTCGTAAGATATTTTTATTCTGTCAGTTCCCTGGGATCTTAGGTTGTAGAAAATAATACCACGATAAGGTGGCCGTTCATGTGGTCATTTTGTCGCGATATTTTTCTATGACGATAGCTATTATGAAGCAAATATAAGTGTATGTATATGGAAATATGGAAGGAGTATGGAAAATATTGCCGAAAAGGATAATATTAATTTAATTTCAGAATATCAACAACGAATATACGTCCTAAGTGTTTCTATACTTCGGTAATCACGGGAAAATTTTTGAGTTAAAGTATAGTCAAAGTAAATTGTATAGGGTTGCACGCATTTTGGGAAGATGGGAAGAAAAAATGAATTTTAATAACAGAGATACTCATTCAAGAGTAAGTGGCCTCACTTTAGATGAGGCATTAAACCTAGCAAAAACAAATGGTGAACAGGTAGTGCCGACGCTTTGTGCTATGTGTGGTCCTACATCATTAAGTTGCGGTGTGTACGCTTTTGTCAAAAATGATCGGTTTATTAAAGTGGCCGGGATGCAGGAATCGTCGAACAATAAAGGGGCTGTTTGTCCGAAAGGAAATGCAGCCCCGCAGTGGGTTTATTCGCCAGATAGACTGAAATATCCAATGAAAAGAGTGGGGAAAAAAGGCGAGGGTAAATTTAAAAGGATAAGCTGGGACGAAGCGGTTGGAATTATAGCTGATACCCTAAAACGCCAAAAGGAAAAATACGGACCCGAGTCGCTGGCGATATTGGCACCAGCCATGAGGAGCTATAACGCCTACTTAAAAAGGTTTCTTACTGTCCATGGGAGTCCTAATTATGGACATAGCGGTATTTGCGCATTGCAACGGGCTTTCTCGTTTATGTACACCCTCGCAGATTGGCCGATCGCGGAGATTGATAAGAGCGATCTTGTTATTTATTGGGGGCGGCAACCAGTATTTTCAGGTCCGGCGTTGGACGGACCTAAGGCATTGTTGCGATTGAAGGAAAGAGGAGGGAAGATCATAGCGATCAAACCTTCTGTTGAGCCCGACGTATGTAAGGCCGATATATGGGTTCCTATTAGGCCTGGAACTGATGCGGCGCTTGCTCTTGCCATGCTTTATGTAGTTATTAACGAAGAACTTATTGATAAAGAATTTGTAGAAAATTGGTGTTTTGGGTATGAACAACTTAAAAAACATATTCAGAAATATCCGCCCCAATGGGCCGAGAAAATTACGGGGGTTTCAGCTAATCAAATTTGTGAAGTTGCCCGACTTTATTCTTCAACCCAGCGAGCCTCAATTGATCTAGGTAATGGAGTTGAACATGCTCCTTCGGCAAATGACGCTATAAGAGCGGTGGCAATTCTTATTGCGATAACCGGACATCTCGATAGGCCGGGGGGGAATGTATTCCGCAGTACTGATTCCATCATGCCGATGCCGCGGGATATCACGCTACGCGAACGGTATACACCAGAAATGCGGGATAAATTGGTAGGCCCCGAATTTCCTAAAGAGTTTCAGCCGTTTATAGAAGGCTTTTCTTCGGCCTATTACCGGATTTTTGACAGTATTCTTACGGAAGACCCTTATCCGGTGCGAACGGTAATTGCTCCAGGCACGCAGCCGGTGGTGAGCACTCGCGGATCGAGAAGGATTATTGAGGCGCTTCAAAAACTGGATTTTTATGTTGTTATTGACGTAACTAGAACGGCAGACATGGATTACGCCGATATTGTTATTCCTACTACTACGCCGTATGAGTCGGATCACCCCTTTGAAGCCACGGGGGGACGGGTTATGGTACGGAACAAAGTCATTGAGCCGTTAGGTGATTATAAATCAATTTATCAATTTTTTCTAGATCTAGGGGTGAAAATGGGTTATGGGAAGGATTTCTGGAATGGAAGTATAGAGAAGGCTATGGACGATCAATTACAGCCATTTGGAATGAATTTCGCTGATCTCAAAAACAATCCTACCGGGATTATCTATGATTCTTTGACCAGAGCTTATGAAAATTATGAAAAGATGTTTCAGAGGAAAAGCCCAAGGCTTTCCGGAGCACCATTCCTTCCACACGGAAAAATAGAGATATATAATACATCCTTTGAAGAAGCCGGTTTTAATCCATTGCCGGAATGGCGAGAGCCACCGGAGAGTTTAACAGGCACACCGGACTTAAGTGAAAAGTATCCGCTTATTCTTTCGGACTATCATACTTCAAAGAATTACACGGCCTCATGGGAACGCAATGTGCCCTATCTCAGAGAAATCGAACCTTATCCAGTTATACATATTCATCCTGATACAGCAGCGGAGCGGGAAATTAAAGAAAATGATTGGGTAATTGTGGAGTCGCTACATGGTTGGATGAAAGTAAAGGCTAAGTTATATCCAGGAATTCGGCCTGATACGGTGATGATCCTTCACGGTTGGTGGCAGGGTTGTAAAGAAATGGGTTTGGAAGACTTTCCGCTACTTGATGGCGGGGCTAATGTGAATATGATGTACAGCGTTGATCCTAAAAAGGCTTTTGATCCCATCATTACTGCTATGACCAGTCAAACACTAGTAGAGGTAAGAAAGTTTAGTTAGGAAAGAATGAACTTATTGGCGTTTATACAGGAGGAAAGAATGTCTGAAAAATGTAGTATTTTATTCATTCAAAAAAAATGCATTCAATGTCACGGATGCGAAGTAGCTTGTAAAAGTTGGCGCAATGTTGAAATTGGTGTGAACTGGAGACGGGTTAATATTAGCTGGCACGGAGGTTACCCGGACATTAAAATGGTTCCGGTTATGGTGGCTTGCCTTCATTGTGCTAAGCCGGCATGTGTAGCAGCCTGTCCTACAGGAGCTATTGAAAAAAGAGCTGCCGATGGGGTTGTTCTAGTTAATCAAGAAAAATGTATTGGCTGCAAAGTTTGTTTGGAAGCCTGTCCGTATAGTGTGCCGCAATTCGGTGCGGATGGAAAAATGCAGAAATGTGACCGATGTTTCCAGGAAACAGATGGTAGATGCAGTGTGCCTCCTTGTGTTGCTACCTGTCCCACCAAAGCGTTGCAGTTGGTTTCTCAAGATAAAAACGTCTACTTATCTTTCACCTATTGCGACCAAAGTCTTGAAAAATAGTATTTTTTCAACCTTTACTGTCACTTTTTTGAAGATCGAGTCAGCCGCGGCCTGGTAAAAGACCTTAACTCCGTCGACCTCTGTTTGCTCATAATTCCTTGTTTTTTCATTAACTCCCAGTCGCACGGACGGGATAAGGGGTGTTGCCCCGCAATTACCGCCGCTTCAAACGCCCCGAGGGCGTTCCTCCAAGCTAATACTTATGGCTGGCTGGTCTAACTTATGTGCAATATATGATCGGGCCTGTTCTTCAATTACAATGATCATACCACTCTACTCCCTTGCTCATATTTAACATTTTGCTTTATCCGATATTCTGATTATATCCTATTATTGCTTCGATAATCGTTTAATACCTTGTTACTTATGATAATACACTATTTTGATCTACAAGTTGCAATAAAAGGCGACAAATTATCATATCATCCACCGAACGGCACGGAGCAAGGCCGGTTTCAGACTCTAGTCGGCTTAGTCGGTACAGCAAGGTATTGCGATGGATGTGAAGAAAGTTAGCGGTAGCATTTATATTTAGGTTGCATTTTAGAAGCGCTGCGAGTGTATTACAAATCTCCCTGTTGTTGGCGACCATGTGATTAAATGTTTCTTTCAGTTCGTCGATTGCCAGCAACGTTGATCCGCTGAGTGACTCACAAAGAGCGTGGTGTACTAGTATAGCTTTTTCATAGATTTGCACCATTGCTTGATCTGTGCTGCAATGTCGCAGGCAAAACTGAGCTTGTTTATAAGATATGTGGTATTGTAAGACGGAGTTGGCTATAGCACCTACTCCGCAAGTCATTGGCCCCCCAATTGCATCTGCCAGAGAGCGTACCAATTGTTCCGCTGAAGGATCATGTTGGCATAACCAGTCTGTATTTTTAGATGTCTTAAGGATAATGATTTGATCTCCTATTAAACAAGCTATGTCCTGTTCAGTTAATAAATCACCAGCTTCAATACAAGAAAATAGAATATCTTCAACACGCTCTACCACCAATTCAGATGAACCATATTCTAACCTTAGTTTCTGTATTACAATGGAAGCGTCAATTAGCATGACTGTTCGGGGTTGTAAAAGGTCGATTTCCAGTGTTTTGGCAATTCTCATTAGCTTGGGCGATAATTCAGTACCAGGATTTAAAATCGAGGATTCAATAAATTGCTCTCGTAAGCGGGTTTTGGTACGCATTTCTCTTTGAACGAAGTCCCTTTCTAAAATCAACTCTGTAATCATTTTAACAAGAAGACCTATGTTCCGAACCTCATCGGGATGCCCGAATACACCAACGACGCCCACTATTTGATCATCAAATACAATGGGCAGATTAACCCCTTGTAAGGCACCGGGATAAAGAAATAATTCATTTGGATATATTTCGATAATAGAACCGGTTTCTATAACATCTTTTGCTCCTTTGTGTAGTGTCTTATAACGGTGGGGATGACCGGTAGCAATGATAGTTCCGTCTCTATCCATAATATTAATGTTCCGGTGAACCAAACGCATGGTTGTATCGACAATCCTTTGTCCTAATTTTTCTGGTATGATCATATAATCCCTCCCAGCAATTTGTATAGTTTGCACAAAAAAGCCATATTTTTTATATGGAATTTCTCTTTTTCAGATAATTGTAATAAATACGATAAAGCCCTATCATTATTATAAAGGATACGGTGTGATTGGAAAAGAAATTCATGGCTAACAAAAAACAGCTTTGTGTTTTTTTACAGTCAATACCGTAAAATTATAATGATTAAGGGAGGTAACTATGGGCACAACGGGTTTAATGATGGTTGTTCTTTTTATGGCTATTGCATTAATTATTTTTCTTACCATTCGACTCAAGGTTCATGCTTTTGTTGCACTGCTAACCGCTTGTCTGTTTATTGGATTTGCAACAGGAATGCCGCTTGATAAGATGCTAAAATCTATTGAACTGGGCATGGGCGGGTTCTTGGGGATGCTTGCCCCTATCCTGGCTCTCGGCGCCATTGTCGGTAAAATGATGGAAATATCAGGTGGTGCCGAAAGATTGGCGCGCACCATGATAAATGTCCTGGGTAAAAGAAATTCTCACTGGGCAATGATGATTGTCGGATATATATGTGGGATTCCAGTTTTCTTTCAGGTTGGAATTGTGTTATTGATGCCATTATTGTTTTGTGTTGCCATTGAAGCAGGAATGTCACTAGTAATGGTTGGAATTCCTATGATAATCGGCCTACTTACTGTCCACTGCATCGTGCCGCCCCATCCGGCTGCTATGGCAGTAGCTGTAGGTCTGAAGGCAGATGTTGGTAAGGTCATTCTCTACGGCTTAATTGTCGGATTACCGGCAGCGGCTCTGGCAGGTCCCGTTTTTGGGAAATTGGTGGGTAACAAATTTAAGTTAAATCCACCAGAACATCTCTGCAAGGCTGAACCTACTCCTGACGAAAAACTACCACCATTTGGTATTACGTTATTTACCATCTTATTTCCGTTATT
>JAGGAA010000117.1 GCA_017889675.1 Bacillota bacterium
CTTTGCCATATTACATTTTTTGATAGCTTCTAGCGTTAACATCAAACTCCAACTCTCTTCCTGTATTCATCAAATGCCCTGCGTACATGTTCCATATCAATATTAACTTTGTCCACTTTGTGATCTACGCAATATTTACGCATTATTGCCATCGTGTAAACAAACGCTGCGCCCTTACACCATTCACTTCGTGGTAATGCTTTTCTATAGCTATTTCCTGGCGTATAGTTGTATGGTAAATCGTTTCTCTTACGCCATGCACAAATAGTTCCAGGCCATACTCCAATCTTTTCAGCTATTTCAGCGTCATTTAGTCCCTTTTCATATAGTTCCTTGCGGTTATCTATAGTTTTGGCACGTCCACGTTTTCCCATTTTTGATACCTCACTGCAATTTTGCGTAAAAATACATTTTGCTGTATAAATACGCACTTTCTTTATCCTGTTCTTGGATTGCTCTTATCAACAATTTTTCAAGTGCTTTTTGATACAACCCTGACTTGATTGCTAATTCAAGTTTTTGGGAATACTCGTTTATGACTTGTTCCTCTTTTTTTCTTGCTTGTTCACTTAGAAATTTTAAATCCTCAACGTTTATGTTCAATATGTGCATTTAAACCGCCCCTCTCGTTGTCATATTTAAGCTGCGACTGGTTTTTATTGCTTGTTGGTATAATTTATCTGTCTTTATGCTTCAAAGCTCTTTAAAACTAAAATTTGGTCTATTTTGCTTTCCGATTCTTTTTCTTTGTCGAGAAAAGTTACTGCCACCGCCATAGCTGCCCATATATCAGTCTTAAAGCCATAGAAAAAGTCTTTATTAGCTTTCGTGCCCTTGCCATTCTTGAAGTCGTGTCGAGCAAATCTGTCAATCAGGGCCATTCGTATATTGCTATCCTTGGCTTTCATGCTGCGGCAAAGGTTGATCTTCTCTTCCTTGCGGTAAATATATTTCACGTTGTGGCTAAAGGCTTGCTCAAATTTGCCAATCCAAACACAGGTGTCAAACACTTCTTTACCCACAGCCATTCCGTAGCTGGCGATCATTTCAACTACCATAGTGTGGCAATAGTCAAAATTGCCTTGGCAAATATCTATCAGTATTTTTCTGTTATCCACTTTTCCAAAATCTTGTATATTATAGTCGCTGTTTAGCACCACAAATGCGCTATATACGTTGCCTGGGTCAATTGCTAGAATCATTACCTTCGCTCCCATATCTCTCTAATTCTCTAATTTTTTTATCTGCCCGATCTTAGCCGATATACCGCCGACCAACTGGCTTACTATCTCGTTTTCCGTCCTGTTTGTATTCCGTTCAAGGAGGTTATTATATATTTTAAAAAACTGTGCCCTATCAACGCTGGGTTTTTCACTTGCACACAGGCTTTTATACCCCATCACCCTGACTGCCTCTTGTATTGTTTTTGTTGACCAAGTAGGGGCTTTATAAGGGTCTAGCTTTTTAATGACTTCTGTCCACGCTTCCTCGGCTGTAGGGACATTGTTAAGCCTAGCCTCTCTAACCTTTTCCATCAGTGCCCCAGCGCTAGGAAATTTATTATCACGAATCATCTTTACCGTTGCCACTTGCGCCTCTTGATAACTAACCCATAAATCGTTGTGCCGCGCTCTTCTTTGCTGGTTGTCGGCAATTCATTTTTGCTGTAAGCTGGTCGAATTTTTCGCGCAATTTCTTGGCGCTAAGTATATTGGCTTTCCAAAACGAATCATGTTGACACCAGTCAATCACTACATGTATGTCGTTTTCTTCTCTATGGTCACGGTCAACCATTAGCCTTATTTCATTTGCCCAGCTATCAAGATTAGGCTGTTTCAAATTTGGAATATTATCTCTGATACGACTCAAAAGAAATTCAGCAAGTCGCATTTGCGACAAAGAGTATTTATATTTATCTTTTTCTAGTTCTTTATCTTGTTCTAGTTCTATTGCGTCACGTGACGTCACGCTTGCGTCACGCTGTTCTAATTTTTTTCGTTTCCTATACTCAATATTTCTAAGCCTGGTTTGTTCTCTGATCTTATCCATGCCCTCAATGTTCTGGTATTCTTCCCAATTCTTAATCCATACCACATCGTCAAAAACTTCAATCATTTCATATTTTTCAAGGGTCAACAGAGCAAATCTTATCTGTTGTACTTCAAAACCGTATTCTGCTGCAAAATCTTCTTCGCGGTAAGGTATTGTGTCGGTTATAAATAAGCCGCCGTTCTTGTTGCAATCCCCGGCTGTAGCTAGAAGGAAAAACCATATCAGCGCAATGTCGTTTCCTCCCGGCAATCGCCGAATACTATTAATTTTCTTGTTGTTAGTAACATCAACGTATAGTTTAATCCACTTAATATCGCTCAATTTTTAAATCCCTCGCTTGCATTAAACAACGATGCATCTTTATCCACCCATTGCCAGGCATTTAATCACCAACTTTTACCGTTTCACACGGACAATAGCACAACCAATTATTAGTATTTTTTATTCGCAAAGGTCTAGGAATTTGTGAAGGGGTTAAGTTACGTTTGCATATCTCCATTACAATTTTATTTTGTGCATATTTATACAAGTTAGCTTGTGTCTTACATGGAAAAATCATTTTGCCAACCCCCTAATCTAAATATATTCAACTCCATCTTTAACGGGTAGATTAGCTATTTGTTTGGCTAGTTCTGACCGTTTTTGTAGGTCGTTAGTTCTTGACCACTTAATAAACAAGCCGTTTGAATCGCCGTTGCAAAATTTTCCAGGCCAAACTAAAGGACAATTTATACAACTATCACCAAGTAAGTAATCATATTCACAAGCGAAACAATCGCCCATTGCATAGCATTGCCATCCAGGCCATTGCTGTTTTCTTTTATCTGGATTATCAGCCAGCCAATTCCATAGGGCTTTATGCTGTGTATATTGAAAGGGTTTCATATTCAATCACTCCTGCTCTGCTTTCAAATAACGAATGTAATTTATGAAGCCTAAATATTCTTTCAGATATTGGGGGCGGTTGGCGTGTTCCTCTTTTACCCTTGCTTCAAATTCATCTAATGTACCGCCCTTGTAATTATTCCAGCAACCACATGTAACATTGTCATCCTCAAAGCAATATGTCGTTGTTCCTTTGCGGCTGCCGATGCAAGCGGTTTGGATGTATCGTTTGTCGAGATCGGCACCACTGAGATCGGCACTTCTGAGATTGGCACCACTGAGATCGGCACTTCTGAGATCGGCACTTCTGAGATTGGCACCACTGAGATCGGCACTTCTGAGATTGGCACCACTGAGATCGGCACCACTGAGATTGGCACTTCTGAGATAGGCACTTCTGAGATCGGCACTTCTGAGATCGGCACCACTGAGATCGGCACCACTGAGATTGGCACTTCTGAGATCGGCACTTCTGAGATTGGCACTTCTGAGATCGGCACTTCTGAGATCGGCACCACTGAGATTGGCACTTCTGAGATCGGCACTTCTGAGATTGGCACTTCTGAGATAGGCACTTCTGAGATCGGCACTTCTGAGATCGGCACCACTGAGATTGGCACCACTGAGATCGGCACTTCTGAGATCGGCACTTCTGAGATTGGCACCACTGAGATCGGCACGTTCGCCGCCCTCTTCGTCTCTCAACCATTTACCATGACTCTCGATTATTTCTTTTAATTTATCTTTACTAATTTGCATTATCAATCACTCCAATTTATATTTAGGGTGGGACTCGCTACCGTAGCAACGAATCCCTGCTATTGGTTAGGCTGGGGTTATATTACCAGGGGATGTCTTCGTTTGGTAATACTTGACCGCCGAATGGATTCTGTGTATTGCTTTGAGGTTCAATCCGTTTAATTTCTGGAATATTAAATTCGCCTGCATTAATTTGTTCAATGCTTCTAATTGAATGGACAAATAACCGTGTTCCTATGGTTTGATCGTTTTTGATATATTCTTCTTCTGCAAGTACAAGGCCGACTAGCTTACCTACCAGCGCCTTTTCATCATTGTTATATATAAAGCCACCATTAGACCTATTTAGTGCAGTCAAAAAGGCTTTGAAGAATGATTGTGCTTTCCCATCTTTATATGATTTAATGAATTTACCGCCCCAAAATTCTTTAGCTTCGAACAGCTTCTGAAAGTGATTTTCAAATTCGCCTTTCGCTATGTCATATTCAATTTTCAAATATTCTTTTTTTGGTACGTCCTCAACATTAGTAATGATACAAACGTATCCACCTGCAACCAGTTTTTTATAGTCCATTGACACTTCTTCTACTTCATTCCAATTAATATGTTTCATGTTTAATTACCCCTTTTTATTATTTAATATATATTGTTATTTGATCAAAGTTACCCTTCGTATTCGTCTAAGGCTTTAATGACTTCGTTTAAATCGTTGCTTATTTCAGCATCAGAGAAGCAATCCATTGGAGTTTTAGCCGTACTGTTATTAGCTTTAGTTTCAAATACAAACTTACCGTTTGAGTTTTTGGCAATTAATACGGTTGTAAATTTGCTTTCCAGGACTATTTTGTCTAGCTTTTTACCGCTTGTTTTAATCCTAGTGAATTGATAACCACTTTCATCCCGTTCCGTTTGGGTATGTGCCATAAATATAATGGTCAAATCACCTCTAAATAAATGTGCATTACTTACTAATCCCCATACACAAGAAGCAAGGTCAATCCATTTATCATAATTTTTTTCTTTTATCCTTTTCATTTCATCGTCAACCATAATCGTGTTGATAGTGTCTATAACAATTACCTTTATATTGGTTGCTTTTTCTGAAATGGCTGTAATCAATGAATTGATTTGGTTTATATCACTCGTTTGAAAGTAGTTCTTAGCTTCTTTGCTATATTGCTTTTTCCAACCTCTCCAACTTAGCCCTTTACGGTCAGCATCAATTATGTAAGTGCTTGAAGGATCGAGATTTCTTAAAGATGTAGTCTTACCCGCGCCAGATTCACCAGCTACGCAAATTACTCTGCTAATTTCTAATCACTTCTTTCTAAGATTTTTAGTGCATCGTTCTAATTCTGCCGCTGTGCATTCATGAAACACGGGCACATGATAGGATGAATTTTTCATCTTTTTTTACTGGCTGTGGCATTATATTTTCAAGGTCGGCAAATATCCATATCTTTTTAGGTATTGAATAGTCATTATTGAAATAGATAGCCGCTTGCCGCTCTTTTTCGCACATCCAATCAAAGTCCGGGTCATCCCTCATAATCTTCAGCTATATCCTTAACTCTGATATATTTAGCCGGGACATTATTTAACCTAGAGGCGGCTATAATTGCATTCCTGCTGATCTCTGCTTTTGTATTGCCCGCAATGCCGTTATATGTTGCCATATAATAGCCATGTGCCTTAGACCTAACCTCAACCGTGACTTTTGCCATTGGGCACACCCTTTCAACTTCTTTTTTCAGTACATCGAAAAATCTACTTGTGGTATTAGATTGCAGTACCTTAGATGGTTTCTGGATAGGTGGTTCCCATTTGATTGCCTGTATCATTTCAGCATCACCTTTGTATTCATATTGACGGTTTAACGCCAAGGAGTTATAATGCAATTGATAATTGGGTTGACGGTTGTATCCGTCACATGCCGCCTTGCAGGGCGGTTTTTTGTTGTCCAAATTTAATCATGGCAACCTGCCAATGCTATAGGCAAATGCGATATGACTAATCAGCATGATTGCCGCTAACGAAACTACTATGAATAGGGCAGTATCCATAACCCGATTAACATTTTGCGCTTGCATTCTCATACCTAGCCCTCCGCTTCATTTCATTGCCTATATCCCTGACGTTGACACCAGCATAACCACGCTGCCTATGCCGTGTTTTTAATCGGCTTTCATGTTTCCGCAACTTCTTATATTTCTCGGAACACTTGGGGCACATTAGCTGATTAGGTGCATTCTGCCAAAATGGTGCGCCACATTGACACTTTCCCACGTTATCCATTCGATTTTACGCACCTCGCTTCCATAGGAATTTTATGGATTTTTGTCGAATTTCACCTCTAAAGGAGGTGATACCATGTCCATTTCTAAACATGATAAAGTAGGAAAAGGGTTTCAAGTTAATCCTGAGCAATTAGCCCATGATCTTGCATTATTAAAACTCGCAAAGACTAACAAATTATCTTCACAGTCAAGTGAACATGAATACTATGATCAATATATTGAAACTCTACATGAATTTACCGTTATCATCGAAGACAAAACCCGTTACGATTCATCTTTCAAAGAATAACTAGCCGGGCACATGAGGGCATTTGATTCAAGGAACGCTATTGCTTCTTGCAGGATTCCAATAGTATACTTTGTTGTCAAATTGCCCTTTTTCGGTTCTTCGAGCTCATTTATGATTAGTTTGATAATCTTTTTGACTGTTTTTTCTCTTTCGTTCATGCGTTCACGCTCCTTTCAGTAGTAATCTTTAATCCGCCTCGCGTACCAGCACAGCGCGGATTATTTTTTTATAAATGGCAATTTATGTCCAGCAAAGTTATTGCCGCTTCCAAAACTTCTTTAGCATCGATATAAGTCAAATTCTTTTTGGCTAAAATAGGAAGTACTTCGTCAGCCGCTATTTCGCCATTTCGTTCTAAACGTTTTTTCCTTTTAGCGTTGTACTCCAGTTCCGCTTTTTGTTCTTCGTCCTTGCATTCATAATTACAGTTCATTTTTTGTCCTTCTTTCTTTTCATGCTTGTCAACTTTTATGCCAGCCGGAATTAAACTTACGCCGCTCCATACTTAATGGCCATTTCCTTCACAATCGCCACATAAGCTTCAAGCAGTTTTGGATATGTTCACCTACTTAACTGTGCTTGTTCAAACTCGCACAAGTCTTCTCGTCTAATGCGATAAACTTTACCAATCTTTAACGCATTGAGTTTTTTAGAGCGCAACCAGTTGCAGACTGTTATAATGCTTACGTCATATCTAGCAGCAACTTCTTCGGTTGAATATGTGCGATCTAGCGTTTCACTTTCTACCAGTTCAATAAGTATTTCTTCGATTGTTGGGGCTAATAACTCACGTAGTGCCGTTTTAATAGCTTGCTTATTAACCATGTCCATACTTCACTTCCTAATTACGGAAAATTCCGACTACGTCATTTGTTTATACTGATGGATTAAACTACAGTAACGATTATTAAGATTTTTTACGCTTCTTTTATTGTTCCGTTATTTATTTGAGTACAGTTCGTGTTATTAAAATCGTCAATATCTTGTTGGCGGAAGCGTATTAGTCCGCCTCTGTTATTTGTTCCACCAATTTTTACAGCAGGCATTTTCCCTTTGTGAACCCAATCACGTATAGTTATTTCTTTAACGCTGTATAGCTTTGCTACGTCCGATACGGTTAAGTAAGGTATCATTTATTGTTCCTCCTAATAAATTTACAAGGCTTTTGGTGTTTTTTAAATTATGAGTGGCGTTACGCTTTTAATACGCCTTTAGTAACGGTAGTTTCCTTAAACTTATTCACAAAATATATCTGGCCCTTACCTGTAACCTTTGGCGTTTTGCTAATACTGATATGACCGTCAGAATGATTAACTGTTGTTTCTTTTATAGTGAATAATCCTAAATCCATAGCTTTCTGGGTTGGCATATTATAGTCAGTGCCTTTGCGGCTAATTAAATAACCGCATTCACGTAACCATTCAAACATACGATTTTGCCCCATATCAACGCCATTTTGTTTGATTATCTTGGCAAGTTCGCCGATCAGTATCGATGTACGACTTGCCTGGACTGATTCAGCAAATAGAACCTTTGGTTTATCCTGTTCTGCTTTAGCGGTTAACGTTTTATTCCTTTCGCGTTCTTCCTTTAGGGCGGTAAATGTCTTAATTGCTAAGTCAGGGTCATTTAGAAGTTGATCTGTAGCATACATGCCGCGTTTTCGAATGTTAGGAAGAACTTCGTGAGTAACCCACCGTTTAAATTGTTTGGCTTCTGGCTTACGGCTACTAAGCGTTAAAGAGTAAAGACCCGATTCAGTAATGGCGTTTACAGGAAGTCCATTACTAGCACCCTCGATTGAAACTAGGGTGTATTCATCTTCGTCTAATCGCTTTACCGCATCAGTTGGGTTTCCAATTTCCAGTACAGTGCAAATATCCTTTGCAACAAAACCAGGTTCACCGTTTTCTAAGGTTACAGTTCGAATAGGCTTTCCTTGATAATCAAATACTCGTTGTAATTCGTTCATACAATCATCCTTTCTACGCTTTTTCCATGTTTCATATCGGTTTATATCGGTTTGTACATATTTTATATTGCTTTTATATCGGTAAAGTGGTATTATAATTCTTGTAGATGGAAAAATAATACTTAATTACCATTTTGTATTCCTCAAAAACCGTGTTTGCAGGGAGCGTATTTTTTGTATCGTTTTTTCTTGGTATGCGCTTATTATATATCGCTATTTCTTGCATGTCAACGTGTTTTTGTAACGATTTTTCTTTATTTAAAGGAGATTTATTTATGAAAATATGTGAAAGAATCTTTGACCTTCTCCCTAATAAACGAGGAGAACAAGCTAAATTGGCGATATTTTTGGGAATTAGACCTAATACCATTAGTGATTGGAAAGCAAAAAAAATAGACCCTTCCCCTAATTTAATTCCTGCAATTGCTAGATATTTAAATGTATCCGTTAGTTATCTTCTTACTGGTGAAGAAAATGAAATTGTTACAAATAGTACTATCGTAAAAGGCGAAAATATCAGTCGCAATGTTATAAATAACAATGGTGATAATCATATAGACACTAAATTAGATGAACAGGAAAAAGAGTTATTAAGGATATTCAGAAATCTAAGCGTAAAAGAGAAAATATTCTTACTCTCTAAAGGATATGAACTAGAAGAAAATAAATAGCAATAGCGTTATTTTGTTGCGTGGGAGGACAAAATGGCTACTAATGAACTATATTGTATAAATCCGATATTTGTTAATGACATTGACGAGGAGGTGACACCTTCGCCGAAATTGCGAAAACTAGCCGACTTTTTAAACGTATCATTTAATTTGTTCCTCAATGGCGAAGATACACCGAAGATGATTACTCACAGCAGTATAATCCAAGGCCATAGCATCAAAAATAATATTGTTAATTATGGAGATAGTCAGCCGCAAGATGAACAAGGCGCAGAATTAATGCGCTTATATAACAATCTATCTATCAAGGGTAAAGCATCTTTAATTTTGTTAGCCTATGATATTGAAGAAAAAGACAATAAAAAATAACCCTACCAATAAAGGTAGGGCTAAAGGATGTGATAATATGGCTTCATACTTTAAACGTGGTAAGAAATGGTATTATTCTATTGATGTTGGAGTTGATGCTGATGGAAAGAGATTAAAACAATCACGTGGTGGATTCCTAAAAAGGCAAGATGCCGTAGATGCCGCATCACAGGTTCAGTTAGATGTAAGCAATGGTGTATTTATAAATGAAAAAGATATTACATTCGGAGAATTTGCAGCAGAATGGTTAAAGATATATTCTTGTAGCAATAAAGTAAGTACAGTAGCTACAAGAGGCGTCGAAGTAAAACGCTTGAACAAGTTTTTTAATAAGATTAAAATTGGCAATATCACTAGATTGAAATATCAAGCGTCCTTATTAGAAATGGATAAAAAGTATTCTAAAAACACGTTATCAGGAACACATGTAGCCGCTAAGATGATATTCAGAAAAGCCGTTGAAATGGAGGTTATAAAAAATAATCCGACTGATTTTGTGAAACTTCCTAAAAAAGTAGAAACTCTGGAAGATGTCGAAAACAAAACCGACATTCCAAAGTATTTAGAAAAAGATGAATTAGCAATACTTCTACAGAATGCCAAGGATAGGGATTATACGATATTTTTATTGTTAGCCTATACAGGAATAAGGGTTGGTGAACTTTGTGGGCTTAAATGGTCTGATATTGATTTTAGTGAGAACACGATCAAGATTAACCGTACATATTACGCCGACAGTAAGAGTAAAAGAAAGTTTATCGTACAACCGCCTAAAACCAAGCACTCACAGAGGACTATTGTAGTATCCAAGAAAGTAATAGCCGAATTGGAAAAACATAAGGCCAAGCAGAATATTAAAAAGTTAAAAAAGCGTTATTTGTGGCTTGATGAAAATTTTGTCTTTACATCTAGTAAGCATCCAGGATTCCCTATGAGTCCTAAAAGTGTGAGGGGCAGAATGGAAAAACTTCTGGAACAGTCAAGTCTAAGTCCTACCCTTTCACCTCATAGTTTAAGACACACGCATACATCATTACTGGCTGAAGCTGGCGTAGGGCTAGAGGAAATAATGGAGCGATTGGGGCACATCAGCGACAAGACAACTAGGGAAGTATATTTGCACGTTACTAATAAAATGAAAAAAGAGGCCGTCCACAAGTTTGATGCACTTATGGATAACCTCTAATTTTTAGGCTACTTTCGGTAGCAAAATGGTAGCAATGATATTTTTAATCTTCTTGAATCCCAGTATTACTAGTGATTTTTACGATGGTTTCAAATCAATACCATTAGATACATAACCAGCATTAATATAATAGCGGCAAAATTCTTTTGCTTCCGAAGCTGAACAAGCAATTACCTTGCCTCCTGCACAATGGGCAATCTGCTCGAGGACGATAAAAAACTTACGTTTTA
>JAGGAA010000362.1 GCA_017889675.1 Bacillota bacterium
GTTAAAAGGCAAAATTCACTGCGCTACTGTAACCGAAGCCAATCTCAACTATATGGGCAGCATTACTATTGATGAAGCCTTATTGGAGGCGGCAAACATTCTGCCTAATGAAAAGGTTCAAGTAGTCAATAATAATAATGGTAGTCGTCTGGAAACCTATGTAATCAGAGGCCCACGAAATTCGGGAGTCATCTGTCTTAACGGAGCCGCTGCCCGTCTGGTTCAGCCTGGTGATAAGGTGATTATTATTGCTTATGCTATGATGACAGAACAAGAAGTGGTTGCCTTCCGGCCGACTGTTGTACTGGTGGACGGCAATAATCAAATTGTGGAAGTACGCAACGCTGAGGTTCATGGGGAAAGTGCCTAGCAGAAATAGGGCAAGTCCGGTTCCGTGCTTATTCTTTTTAAAGAAGATTTGCTATTTTAAAATGATAATTTTCGCTAATGAAGAACTTCGTTTTGTACGATTATATATGTATTAGTGGTTTGGTGTACATATATATTTAGGAGCGAAAACAATGATTTCATTTAATGATATTAATCTTTTTCCTATCGTGTATGAATTATTACAAAACTTAGCTATCATGTATACATTTATTTCTTTATTCATGCCGATGGTAACGCAAGGTTCTTTAAAATATAGCGCTCGAAAAATACATAGTAAGGGAGTAATTTTCTTTAGTGTACTTGCGTTAGTATCAATGTTAATACCTATTCGCTTTATCCAAATTCCTGATATTGTTGTTGACCTCAGAATAGCTATTATCACATTGGCAAGTGCCTACTTAGGGCCATTAAATTCATTTTTGGTTGGCACTATGACAATTGCATATCGCGTAATGTTCGGAGGCTTAGGCTGGATCTCTTGGTTGCCCGTGGCTTTACTATGTGGTCCGCTGGCATATTGTATTGTAAAACAAGTAAGGAATCGCACAATAGGGTTAATTATGGCAAGTGTGGCTTGCACATTAACATCAACAATGGTTTTTGCACTAATTGCGCAATATTTTAATGCTTTTGTCTACTTTTCTCCTTTTGCCAACTTAGATAATTATCTTAAGATTACCTTTGCTTTATTAGTTTGTAATTCGCTGGCGGCTATTGCTTATGATCATGCCATAAAAACCATTATTAACCGCCAGCAGAATTATCAAGCACTTCGTATAAAAGCGGATACGGATGGCATGACGGGGCTTTATAATCATAATAGATTTCAACAAGAATTATCCCAAGCCTTAGAGAGTGCGCGAACAAGTAAAAGACATCTTTCTTTACTATTGCTTGATCTGGATTATTTCAAAGAATACAATGATAATCTTGGACATCAAGCGGGTGATGCCTTATTAAAAGAAGTAGCAAAAATATTTCTAGATAGTATTCGTCCAAACGATATTGCTGCTCGCTATGGCGGTGAGGAATTTGCCATTATTTTACCTGATTGTTCTTCGTACGAGGCACTCAAAATTGCCGAAAGAATACGAGTGAGAATTGAACAAAATTCCTTTTATGGTCGTGAAAAAATGCCCAAAAGAAAAGTTACGATTTCCATTGGAATTGCCTGTTTTTCAGGGGATGTAACGGATAAAGATGATTTGATTCGAAAGGCTGATGCCGCTTTATATTCTGTTAAACGAACCGGGCGCAATAAATCCGTAGTGTTTAGTCCGTATAAAAATGTTTGTTTTATGGTCAAATCATAGTTTGTAAATTTAACTAAAGGCGCCTAAGTTTTGAAAAAATTTTTGCTGTTCCGGCAGAAAAAATGAAAGATGTCAGCACCCTATCCACGTGATACCTAAGCAATAGAGCTCTGTTAATAATGGGAAGCGAATTGAGCGTTCCTCTGCTTCTCCTGCCACTGAAATAAACCAATTTAAAAATTCCCAGAAACCTTTAAGATCAAGGTTTCTGGGATATTATTTTAAGATAAGAAAGTATAAGTTTTTGAGAGTCGTGGAGGTCTTATAAAATAAGGGGTGTCAAATACGAAACCCGGAACAGGTGGCTGTACTGTTTGCGTCCAGTAACCCTCGTAACCCCCGTAACCCCTCGGCCTTTGCCGGAAAAAGCGTTCCGCAGGAGAAAATGTTACCGCAAAGTATTCAAAGTACGCAAAGGAATAACGGTATCGTGGACTATAGCAATACTATTTTTTGGCTGAAGATTAAAAGGCCGCGCTAGCGGTTTTTTTATTGCGGTGATGGAAACATTTGGTGAGGAACAACTATCACAGATTCAGGCCCTATTTGGTGTGTATATCCCGATTATTGCGCCGCCAGTGCCCCACGGATAATGGCCTCCTCCAGTACCACAGCAGCGGCTGTACCCACCAGCGTAACGAGCTCGTCGCTCGTTAGGTTACTGGTGTATGAACCCAAGGCGAGGCAGAAAATCGTGTCACCGTCCCATTGAGTGTGATTGGGGGAGATGGCCCGAGCCATTCCATCTTCGGCGAGCATTGCCACCCGGTTAGCCTGTGCCTTGGTCAGTCGAGCGGTGGTAGCTACTAGTGCGATTGTGGTGTTCCTGGTCTGGCGGGACTTCGGTACCGGTACACCAGCCAACATCGCCTGGGTCTGGTTAACAAAGGTTCCGTCAGGATTTAGCGCTCCAACGACGATACGCCCACCACACCATACGTCTCCGACGGGATTGACCACCGCCAAGGCTGCCACCACAGGACCGCCGGGAATGCAAAGGGAGGCCGTGCCAAGTCCGGACTTCATCGGCCTTCCGTAGATTTTCCCCGCCGTTGCTCCCGCCCCGGTACCCACATTTCCTTCCGGAACGGGACCTGCATTTGCAGACTGGCAGGCGGCGTAGGCAAGAGCTGCATCAGGCGGGAATGAGCCCTTGGCGAAGGGGAGGTCGTAGATGACCGCTGCAGGTACAATAGGTACATCGTCGATCCCTCGCTCAACGAGCCAGCGCATCACCCCGCCCGTTGCCGGTAGCCCAAAGACACTGCCTCCTGTGAGGAGGACGCCATATATAGGATTCTCTGCGGTTCCAGGGCGGATGTTATCGGTATTCTGGGTACCGGGGTCGCCTCCGCTAACAGATACGCCGGGGACTGCCCCATTCGGACAGAGAATGACCGTGCATCCCGTGCGGCCACCTTTGTCTTCGGCATTCCCCACCAGGATGCCGGGAACATCAGTAAGTCCTCCCATGGAGCTTGCTTTCATTTTTCGGTCTTTTCCTGTACTCAATTATCTCACCCTTATTAAATATTTAAGATAGAATGGGCTTTTTGCTATGTTGCAATGCACGTTTGATATCGCATAGTTCTTATCATAATATGTAAATCAAGATGAAAATGTGATTGGCAAGGGAATGGTAATTTGTACGTGTTACTCATTTCTCTTTGTTTAAAAGGAAGCGAAGGGACATACATTTTGCTTCTCGTTAATCGACTGGATAAAGCGGGAAAGATACAATAAAAATTAAATGATGGCCAGATAAACTTATAAGACAGTATAGTAAATATGTTTGACATCCCAATGATTTACGTGCTCATTCCCAATATCCTGACAGAATATTGACGACTTTTAAGACTTTCCAGACAGCATTCTGACAGAGGGGTGGGGTACAATAAGCTTGCTACTACATTATAAAAAGTAAATCAAGGAGGCGCTAGCATGACCGACCTATGGTTGGCAGGGGGAATAACATTTCTATTAC
>JAGGAA010000363.1 GCA_017889675.1 Bacillota bacterium
CCGCTCACCATCTGCTCTGTGACCTTCGATATTCCACTGATTTGGGTCGTTACTTCAGTGATTGATCGGAATATTTCTTTGAAGGATTGGCCTGCCTCACTCACCACTTCCGTACCAACACGGACTTCTTTGGTTCCTTCGTTCATCGCCACTACCGCACTGTCAGTATCTTGTTGAATTATGGAGATCAGTCCGGCGATCTGTTTTGCCGCATCATTTGATTGTTCGGCCAATTTTCGAACTTCATCTGCTACAACTGCAAAGCCCTTCCCCTGTTCGCCTGCCCGCGCCGCCTCTATGGCAGCATTTAGAGCCAACAGGTTAGTCTGCCCCGCGATGCCAGAGATAGTATCGACAATTTGTCCAATCTCCTTAGATCGTTCCCCTAGATTAGTGACCACCTGGGCTGAATTGATAACAGTGTCTTCAAGCTGCCTCATCTGGGTTATAGCTTTTTCCACAGCCGCGCTGCCCGCTTGAGCTGAATCAGTCGATCTTTTTGAAGTATCGGCAGCCGTATGGACGTTAACCGCAATTTGCTGTATCCCTGCTGACATTTCATCTACGACTACAGCAGTATCATCAACCGCTTTTAGCTGCTTTTCAGCACCATTCGCGACTTCGCTAATGGTAATAGCAACCTGATTGGCAGCCTGGGCTGTCTGGTCAGCGCTGGCTGTAAGTTCTTCACTTGCGGCGGACAAGTTTCCTGCTATACCACTCACGCGTGTCACTAACGCTTTTAGTTGCTCCACCATGACGTTGAAGTGACCAGCCAACACACCGATTTCATCGCTGGAAGTAACCGCCACTTTTTGGGTAAGATCGCCTGCAGCCACTTTACCGACGCCTTCCACCAAGTGCTTGATAGGAGTTGTAATACCCTTAGCCAATAAAAAGGTGAAAAACATTCCAATCCCTAAGGCACAAAGCGCAATCGCACCAATGCTCAGCAGCATTTTATTTTTTTCAACGTTAAGTTTTGAAATATTTTGACCCGCAAACAGTACCCCAATGGGTTTGTCTTCCGGCCCCATCAATGGCACATATGTCGTTATGTATTCCTTGCCGATAATTTCAGCACGACCAACATATTTTTGCCCCTGCTTCAGCACCTTTTCGGCAATTACAGGATTCAGTTTAGTGCCTATTACCCGTTGACCATCTTCGATAATCGTTGTGGCAATCCGTTCGTCGCCCAGAAATAATGTGACATCAACGCCAAACATCTGCTTGACCTTGTCGACAATCTCATCCCGACTAGCATTGTACCCGGGTGTTATTACGCCAATAACACGTCCCTCGGCATTATACACTGGCACCCCAGCCCGAACCGATAGCTTTACAACCGTGCCTGACTCAATGGCTGCAAAAGTCGTGCCTTTGAGAGCCTTCTGCACATTGAGCTGATTCATCACACTATCACCTTTTTTCGTGTCATGCGTCCGGGCGATCACCACGCCCTTTTCATCCGACACAGTAACCGAGTCAAGTTTAGCCTCTTTAGCCAGTGGTCCCATAATCCGTACTAGCGCAGCCGAATCCTTCGCCTCCACTGCTTTAATAACCTCGGGGTGGCGGCTGAAAAGCGTCGCATAAATGGCCGCATCGCTCTTATAACCTTCTAATATAGTATTTAGACCGTCTAACCCTTGGTTTGTTTGCAGTTCGAGCTCTTTTTCCATATTTGCCGTGAAGAAATAAAGTGCAGGCACCGCAACTGCCAAAACAGCAGCAGCAAGGAACAAGGTAGTATACATAACTAACTTTTGTTTTATACCTAACGAACGTTTCATTTTCCACCCTCCTGAGACAATAATAATTATTATGTCAGCCAACTATCGAGGTATAAATTATAACATATAATTTATACCTACTTTATCATATATCGTATTCTTTTGTCATATGGAACAGCAGGTGTTTACTATCATAAATACAATGTAAAAAACGGGTAAAAATTACCCGCAACGGGTATTTCTTACCCGTTGCGGGATTATCTATTTAGTAGCCAGCTAGTGGCCGATCTTTAAAAACAGTCCGTATATGCTTATAGTATTGAGGGTAAGGAACATGCCCTTATAATTTGGCATATTTTGCATTGCCTGCACTAATAAAGAAAGGCACAGCCGCATTTTGGCGCAGCAAATTTTTCCGGATTGTTGTTCCCTGGGTAGTCGGCGTGTTGCTGTTTGCGCCATTGATTACCTATTCGATTCCCTTTAGCCGTACTGCTACACCGCCAAGCTATATTTCTTTCTGGGCAAACTTTTTTGGACCTCCTATTTTTAATCATGCACAATATTGGTTTTTGGGTGTGTTAGCGTGGTTTTTTTTGTTGCTCATTGTTGTATATAAATTTGCACCATCCTCTTTTCAAAGAAAAACTTTACCTTCATCGCCTCCCCTACTAAATTTTTTACTGTTTGGCATAGTGACTGCAATAACTTTCTTTGTTGCCAATCTTTATTTCCAGGTAGATGAGTGGGTAAGTGCAGCCTATGTAGCCCATATTCAACCGACACGTATCTTGCTGTATTTGTGTTACTTTGGCTTAGGAATACATGCATGGCGCAACTTATGGTTTACTGAAGCTGGCTACAATCCGCTTTCTAAACATTGTTTTTTCACGACTATATTGATGCTCGTCATTTTTACTGCATATCGAGTTGTGTTTAGCGATACTACACCAGTAATGCTTAAAGTAGGTCACGCTTTAGTTCACTCATTTTTTTGCCTTGCAGCAACATTTGGTTTTATAGTACTATTCCGGGATTTCTTTAATAGCGATGCGTACCTCTGGCGCAGGGTGTCTGCTAATTCATATATTATCTACTATATACATCACTTTGTTCTTTTACCGCTGGCCTATATGGTACAAAAGATAGAAGCTTTGGTGTGGATTAAATATATTTCAGTGTCGATTTTATCTGTAGCCTTATGTTATTTGATATCAGAATATATTATCGGAAGAATCCTCGATATAAACAGAAAAAAACCAACTCAATTTTTGGATCAAAATTCTTGAAGCATGGGTGTTCGGTACCTGTGTATCTAAATGATGCCAACAGCCCGGGCAATTACGTAGGAAAGCATA
>JAGGAA010000118.1 GCA_017889675.1 Bacillota bacterium
GCGTATTGCTCAGTTCTGGGCGTTGACTGATGCTGTTAGCAAACTGGGTATACCGGGTGATATGGTATTTGATATTCTTATTGACCTATGTGATTTGCCTCAGAAAGAGGAAATCAAAAATCGGTGGCAGGAACGGCAACAGGCTCAACAACAGGCCGCTGGTCAGGCGCAAGAGAAAGTCAACGCATCACTCAATTTCAAGGACTTGCCGCCTGATGGCCAGCAGCAGTTTGCGGCTAAACTTGGTATTCAGTTATCGCCGCAATCATATGGGGGGATGGTACCGCAGGGACAAGGTATGGATTCGCAGACTCAACCCCAGGCGCAGGGATTATCACAAGGGCAACAGCAAGGAACGGGTATATTACAGCAGGTTATCATGAGCCTACCGTCGCAAGTGATTCAACAGTTAGTACAATTGGCACATTCTGATATACAAAAGTTTGCCCAGGCGATTGCCTATATTGAGAAGCAACTGCCGCAACAGGTACAGCAGCAGATAGCTCAGGAGGTACAGGGTATACAGCCACAGCAGTTAATTCAGATTTTGTACAGTATGATAGTCCAAGCTTTACAGCAAGGCCAGCCGCAGCCGAATATGGGGCAACAGCATTCAGCACAGAATAGGGCGCAGACAATGACAAAACCGGCCATGCAACAGGTGGCCGGTGATATGAATCCGGGGATCTAAGGAGTAAGCAAATGTTTGAATCAAATAAGAGGACATAACTACGAAATATATGAAGGTTATGGAGTCATTTTTCCTCCATTAGGGAACATGTCATCGGGAGGTGTTTGGTGTGTTTTCTCTTTATATTTCTTATGTTTGCATTGAGATTGTTTTTCGCTTTTGCAGTATAAGGCAATAAAGCCTTTAACAGCTACGCTTTAATAGTTTTGGTATTTTTTTACGAAATTACAACTGGCGATATTGGGACAATCTAGCATATTATTTCCTCAACAGAAGAATTGGATTAGTCATTCCATAATTCTTTCTTCTATTTTGAGATTAATTATTGTGGAATCACTATTGCCTGGTGAGTTTAAGCGGACTCTCATTGAAAGTTCTATCTGGGAGTAGCGTGGGATTTCTTCCCTTAGGTCACTAAGGTGCAATTAGCATTCTATAGACAGGTACTCCCAGTGAAAGCATAATTAAAAACATAATCAATAGTTTACCCGAGTTATTGCCGTTATGTCCAAGCCAGCGGGCAAATGAATAGGCATGTATTGAGGCTGCTATAGCCGCGAGTAAAAATATATATTCCATTATTGCATTTTCTCCGAGGGAATGGGTGCTGTCTTATGCATTAGACCGGTTAACTGTATATGTGTTGTCACAACCACATTGAATTTGGCATTTGGATATAATGTATCCCAATGTAAGTTTTCGAACTCCTGAGCGGTAGCATACTTGGGGCGAAGATAATAACCAAAATCTACGATATCTGCGCCCAATTCTTGTGTCTGTTGCAGCATTAGTAACATTTTTTGGCGCACCATCTCGGATATTTGCTGATTTAAGATACTATTGTTCTCAGCTGATTCGTAATTAATCCCACTGGGAATGCCTGCAAGATAACCTTTGAGAAATACATTGATACTAATGATAGCATGTTCGTCACTAATGTTGACGTCGATTTTTGGATTGCGACCTAGCCGGAGATTCACGTTAATGGAATGTTGAGGAGCAAGAGGATCAGTTATTGTCATGAATCCACGCGGATAATTTCCCAACAGCATTGCAAGTATTCGTGTTTCTTCACTGGGCAGCATTCCTACCATTTTATCTCCCTTAAATACGGCTGTTCCTACTACGGTCGCCGGATTTCCTCCTGTACGCGGAATATCTTTAGGCAGGTAGTCGTGTTGTACATTATCATTCGAGGCAGCGGGGCCGCTTGACCGTCCTTCGCCGTTTAGGGGGTTGATGCCCATCAGTGTGGCATACGGCGAGCCGCTGTGGCTTTTTAGCCGAACATAAAATTCGTGTAAAGAAGTCCTGAGATAATATCCAGTATCATCTCCCGTTGACAGTATCGCTTGAAACCACCGTGATGGCAGTACTTCCTCCGGAGTATTCTGCATTAAAAAGTCTTTTGCTTTGCCATTTACAACCACAATGTCAGTCGCACCGCGAAACGTACGCAATCGCATTGTCATGCCTAAAAAACCTGTCAAACCTTTGCGGGCAAGGTCTTCTCCGATGACAAACGTTGTAACGTGAGACAAGTTTGGAGCGCGGGCAAGTACGGAATTCAATAGATTGCGCCCTTCGGTCAGCGTTGGAGCAGTAACTGTCACAAAATCGACAGTTGCTTTGAGATTAGCCTTGCCGGGGCTTTCGCTAGCCAAAGCGCGAGGAATGGCTACTTCATAAGTGAAAATGAGTTGATCTCCTTCAGCGGCGTCAACACCAATGGTAAGCACGTATGCTACATCATCAAGCTCTTTAGCTCCGTTGCAGCCAGTTATCAATAGTGAGGTTACAAATAACATGATGATTACTGCTACTCGGAAGCGCATTTTGTTCCCCACTTTTCTTTCAGTAAAGTTGCTGCAAATAATAAGATGGGAATGACATATATTCCGATAAGAAAATAGCCTTTCACCAGTATGCTTTCCAACGCTCGGACGCTGGCTGAATCGGGGGGAAGCATCGAAAATTGAGCAAGAAGCAGTGTTACGAGAGGAATAAGCGGTTTCATGGTTGGTAAATTTACGAGTCTTGTTATGAGATATAGCCCCATATAAAGGCTTATGGCGATCCCGAGAATTCCGGCTATTACCCACAGCATAATAAATATAGAATCAATACGCTGTATGTACCGGTTAAGAGAAATAAGCCGCGTCATTTCAAAAAATGGCAACGTTCTTTCCGTAGCTGTTGATGTCCCAAACACCATTATAAGGATAAGTATGGCAATGGATTTTATCAGCATGCTGCCGCCTAGGCCAAATATGGCAGCTGCCCGTAATACTCGAATGCTTTGAAATGATTTAGCGATTACGGCCAATAGCGGAGCAGCCGCATTTGTCGCAACCAATACGCCATTTTTAATTAGGGCATTAGTTATACCAGTACCTTGCCAGGGAAACAGATAGTAAGGTTTATAATGGGGAAATAGCAGTACAAAAGTCAAAATCATACCACCAGCACTGAATGGTAAAATAATGTAGGCCGCTCTAGCAATGCCTTCTATTCCAAAGTAGAGAATGAATCCAACACTAACGGCGTACCATCCCACTGCTGAATGAAAATCCAGCTCCGGCAACGCCGCAAATAACGTATTTTCGGAAAAGTCGCGGAGCAAAAGGATGGCAACGGAGAAAAACATAATAACATAATATATGCTGATTAAGCATGCACATAGTCTTCCCAGCAAGCAAGTCGATACATGAAACAAGTCGCCTGGAAAGCGCTCAAGCACGTAGATGAATAAAAATAGCATGGCCATCGTACTTAAGTCTGAGGCAATTTCTGATAGCCATCCCAATTCTCCGGAAGCTTCTACTATTTCAGATGGGAGGGTTACAAACACGGTGGTAATTGTCATAGTAAAAATGAGCGCGATTCCTTCGGCAGTGCCCATACGGTCGTTTTTAAAACTCACTCTTCGTCCCCTTTTTCTGCTGGTTGTTTTTTCTTCCAGAGTCGACTGATTTGGGGCTGGCGTTTTTGATCTATGGTATTTAAAGCATCCGGTCGTTGGTTTTGGCTATACACTGGGCCTCTGACTATCACATCAAAGCCAGCTATAGTTCTCGGTGCAATTGGTACCATGTAGGGCATACCGAAAGATTTCATACTGCACAATATCACGGTCAGCCATAACAGGATGGTCGCCAAACCAACAAGGCCCATATATATTGAAAATAGTAGCAGCAAAAATCGGACTACACGAATAGCAGATGACATTAGGTACTCCGGAATAGTAAACGAAGCTAACCCGGTAATGGCGATGACGACAACCACGGCAGGGCTTACTATGTGAGCGGTTATCGCAGCCTGTCCCAAGATGATTGCGCCAACTATCCCAATAGTTGTGCCTAATATTCCGGGAACCCTCACCCCGGCTTCACGGATTAACTCAAACGAGATTTCCATTATCAGCACTTCAAACCAAGCAGGAAAAGGAATATCTTCCCGCGAACCGGCTATCGTCAACAGCAACTGAGTAGGCAATGCTTCCACATGAAAATAGCTGATGGCAATATACAGTGCGGGAAGAACGGTGGCGATTAGCGCTCCGAAAAAACGTAAAATTCGTTGGAAATTTGCTATTGGTAACGGCAGGCTGAAATCTTCTGAGGCATGAAAAAAAGTAAAGAAACTAACTGGCAAAATATGAATATACGGATTCCCGTCCACAATAAGAGCTACGCGCCCTTCGGACAAGTGGGGGCCGACGCGGTCAGGACGTTCGGTGGATAGGCTTTGTGGAAAAGGAAGAAGGGGATGGTCTTCGATAAATTGGATTAACGTACCTGAACTTTCCAGGTCATCAGTGCAAACCCCTTGAATACGTCGTTTGATTTCGGCTACTAACTTAGGATTAGCCACACTCTTCATATAGAGCATGGCTACAGTTGTCTGGCTGCGTCGACCTACTTTGAACAGTTCGGTAACAAGATCACTGTTGCGCATGATTGTTCGAATCAGCGTGGTATTGGTCCGTAAGTTTTCCGTAAAACCGGACTGAGAACCGCGCACAGTCGGTTCAGTACTTGGCTTTTCAATGCTGCGGTGTTCCCAGCCTTTGGTATTAACTAATATTGCTTCAGCGACGCCGTCAAAAATAAGCGCGGTATCGCCGTTGTTGATGCCCTCCTGTAATTTGGCAAAATTAACCACCCGTTGGACTTGGTTGGTGGGTAAATATTTTCTTATGATATTGTCCACCAAATCGCCGTCATATAACCTGCGCTGATCTGAACCCAGCAGCATGAGCGGCTGAAAGATCGCGTAGTTTTGAATTTTGGTATCTACCATTCCGTCAATAAAAACAGCCATTGTTTTTACGAGCGGGTCGGAGGCTATGTCTATTTCACGGAAAACAATATCTTTATTAAGGGGCAGGTGATATAGGGTTTCGATAATCTGTCGGTTTTCTTCCAAACTGGTAGATAGTGAACGTTCCCCTGTAACTCCTTGCCCACTCTGATAGGCTAGCAAAATAGGCTCTAGTTCAGATTGTTGTTTTTCTAAAGCCTGATATTCAATTTTTAAATTTTTAGTTTTATCTGAGTATTGACCTTGGCTTAACGACATATTTGCTTTGGTTAAAAAGGCAATGACGCGATTGGCATAACGTAGGAATGTTTCGAGGTTTTGAAACGAGTTTTCCAGTTCGCCAGTTACCTGGTCTGACTTGGATGGCTTGTTGTCCGGTGTTTCTTCCAAGACAAACGGGGGTGGATCGCTAGGAGGTTGGTATAGTAACAATTTTTTAAGAAAGTAATAGCCGTTAGTTATTACATTATTTGTTATCATAGCTTCTCCTTAATAGAGAGGTGCCGTCAAAGGTAAATTTGGTAGCTGGATTCTATTATTAACCAATTTTGAGAAAATTATCATTAAAAAAGTGAAAGGTCTGTAAGTCGGCATGGCATGAAAGCTATGCCGCTATTTTAAAACCAAGATAAGGATGAATAAACTATGACTAAGAAAGCAAAAGCGTCAATACCTGGTGTTGCAATCATCATCCCAACAACTAAAGACGGTATGAAAGCGCCTGATGGTATGAAGGCACCAGCCAAACAAAGAGCAAAG
>JAGGAA010000364.1 GCA_017889675.1 Bacillota bacterium
ATCAATTATACCCTTACCTTTTAACGACTCAACTTCGTTTTCGCTGTAGCCAAGGAGTTCGGTAAGAACTTTAGTAGTATCCTGTCCTAAAGCTGGAGCCCCACGCCATACATGTCCCGGAGTTTCTGAGAGTTTAGGCATAACACCAAAGGCTTCCACTTCCTTGTTTAGAGTCTGATCAGTGTATTTTACCCAGTCGCCTCTCATGCGCCAGTGCGGTTCATTGTAAACTTCCTCAGCGGTTTTAATATGTGCTGCTGAAATCTTGTTGTCAATGCAGATATTTATTGCGTCCTGTGCCGTATGGTCCTTAAAGAATTTTTTGAAAATACCATCTAGTTCACGACCCAGCGGACTGGCAACTGCTGCAGGTGAGCTGCTGCATTCTTCGTAGGAGTACTTCGTCGAGTCGATGCCAAAGCCTTTTAATACGTTATTGTAAGCTGTTTTTCCATAGGAACCAAGATTAATAAATCCTCCGTCCCCACATTCAAAAACACCGGCTGGCTGGAAAGCGGTCTGCATGATTCCCTGTCTGTGTTTGAGGGTTTGGCTTGTGGTCCAGAGTACAAAGTTGTCATCCATTACCCTCATCCAGCTTTCAGTCAAGCTGGCATCAATCCTTTGACCTTTGCCGGTTTTTTGTGCATTCATATAAGCCATCAGAATTCCGTTGACTGCAATTAAACCTGTCAGGTAGTCACCTACATATTGCTGAGCATAGTAAGGCGCAAGATCAGGATAACCCTGCAGCAACGCCCAACCGGATTCAGACTGTCCCAATGGGTCATAGCCGGGCCGGTTTATATGTCGCTCTTCACCGCCAAATCCAGTTGTTCCGTAACCGCTGATGTGGCAGATGACTAATTTGGGATTGACATCCATTAACATTTCGTCAGAGATTCCGAGCTTGTCAATCCAAACCATGTTTTCAATCCAAACATCAGAGTTCTTAATCAGAGATAAAAAGATTTCTTTGGATTCTCTGTGGTCTCTGATGGCGGGCTGGATCGCCTCCTATTTTGGGCCGTTCCAGAGCAATCACCTCGGCGCCAAAGTCACTCATCATCGTAGCGCAGAAGGGTGCTGCCACGACGGTTCCGTTTAACAGAACTCTGATTCCGGAAAGAGGTCCAAAGGTAGGGGCAAAAAGTGGTGCCGGTTTGTGTTCAATCTTTTCCCAGCGATTCATCTTCATCATTTCCTCTCTATTTATATTTTTTTCTTAAAAACCAAAACCACACTTTCGTGCGGACTATCACATAAATTAACTGCAATTATTATGCCATAGGCTAAAACCTAGAAAATATGTGCCTTATTAAATGTGTTGGGACACAATCCGTTAATTGTGACGTGATCGTGTCCCAAATTGAAGAGTGTTAATAACGAGGAAGTGCGCTCCAAAATTTAATTGATAAAAGCGAAATCAACAAAATGTGCGTAATTTCTGATATAATTAAAATATACTGGTATGACTAAATATAGTTGAAATTTTTTTTATGGTAAATTATTCTTAAAGAACAGGCGGAAAAGGGAGTGTCATTATGCAACCTCTGGAGCATTTACTCAGCCCAATTATAAATAACTTAAATAATACCAGTAATCAACTTGAACACGATAAAATTCTTATAGAAAAAATAAAAAAACAAAAAATGGATATGCTTCAAAAAAAAATCACCCCATCACAGGTTAACTTGGTTCGACCAGAAATCGTGGAATCCTGGATAAGATCAAGCGAAAGTGGTCTTGACCCATTGGTTTATAGGGAACCTCCCCTTATGGATCCATTTTCCTTTGAACAGCGAATGAAGGAAAAGGACTATCTTATTCAAGCAGCAACCCCTTATATCTCTCAATTAGAAAAGATGTTATCTGATATTGAGGCATATATTTTTCTGAGCGATGAACATGGACTCATTCTTCGTGTGGCTCAGGCTTTGGGTAAAAATAGGTTTCAGCTTACTCCGGGTACGATTTGGACAGAGGAAACAATAGGAACCTGCGCGCATGAATTGTGCATGCGACTGAATACTCCAATTCAACTCTGCGGGCCGGAACACTTTTGTCGAATATTTAATAACATTTCTTCCTCATCTGCTCCGGTTTTTGATGCGAACGGTAATCTGGAAGGGACACTGACTATCTCTAGTCCAAACTTTCATCGCCGTGATTCCTATTCACTAGGACTTGCTGTCATAATGGCCGAGACAATACAGAAAGAGTTTCAGCTTTCGGTAAACAGGGAATTATTTCATAGTGCGCTTACGGCTACAGAAGATGCTGTGATAATGATCAAATCAGGGGTTATTGCAAAAGCTAATAAGGCTGCCTGTGGAATATTTAGGCATCTTGGACAGGATTTAGTCGGTTTACAAATTGACGATATTTTTGAAAATCAATCGCTTATCGAGTCAATGTTGGAGACTGGCGAACCCCAAATAAATACTCATATTAAAATAAAAAAAGCGAAGCAAAGATTTTCAGGGTTTATCCAGCCGGTAAAAAGTTATGACAATAACAATTTATGCTGTTTATTAACGCTTAAGCCAATTAACCAAAGTCAATCAAACAACGGCTTTACATCAAGATTTACGTTTGAAAACATGATTGGTAATTCACCGCAATCCCTAAAACTAAAAAACTTAGCAAAAAAATTCGCACACCACAAATCTAATGTGCTTATACAAGGGGAGAGTGGAACAGGCAAAGAAGTATTTGCCCAAGCAATTCATAATGAAAGCAGACCGGATGGCCCATTTATAGCTGTGAACTGTGCAGCAATCCCCAAAAACCTAATCGAAAGCGAATTATTTGGTTATGAATCAGGTGCATTTACTGGCGCTGAACGCATCGGTAAAATTGGA
>JAGGAA010000119.1 GCA_017889675.1 Bacillota bacterium
GTATCTACAAGGACTAAATCAGGATTTTTCGGTAACACCAGATAAGAATCAAAAACTCCCTCTGGAGAGTAAATGACAGATAAAGCACTACAAGGAGCATCGGTAGCTGCTATTGTTGGTACAATGGCAACTGGAATTTTAGCAGAATGAGCGGCTGCTTTGGCGGTATCAAGGGCTTTGCCACCGCCTACGCCAATAATAATATTTATATTGTTTTGTTTAACGATAGCAACGATTCGGTCAATTTCAGGGCGTGAACATTCTCCACAAAAGTGCTCAATAACATAGTCCACCTGGTGTTCCTTAAAGCTGGCTTCCAGCTGGCTTTTGATTGCATCAAGGCCGCGGTTGCCACCAAGGACTAAAGCTTTTGTTGCCAGGCTGGCGACATGTTTGCCAATGTCGTTAAGTGCACCAGCGCCTTGCACATAACGGCTTGGAGAAATCATAATTTTATTCATGTGAAACCCCTCCCTTGCAGCCTATAAAAGGCTATATACTACTTCTTAAGCAATTTGTTATTTTAGAGTGATTACCTGCTTGTAAAATTGCTATAATAAGGTACATTCTTGCTTTAGTTGAGTTCGTTGCTATCGCTAAAAGCAATCATTCGTGCAAAGTCTGTAGGCAGTGGGGCAGTAACGGTCACTGACTGTTTATTGCCTAAATGATCAAAGCTTACTGATGCGGCATGTAATGCTTGTCTAGAGATGAGTGGGGAGCGTACTCCATACATTTTGTCGCCAAGAATAGGATAACCAAGATGAGCTAAGTGTACTCGGATTTGATGGGTTCGGCCAGTATCGAGTGTAAGCTCTAGCAACGATGTACCTGAAAAACTGCGGATAGTTTGGTAATGTGTAATGGCTGCCTCGCCTTGCGGGTTTATGGCGCGGCGATTAGGTAAACGTGAGTGGGGTCCGATAGGGGCGTCAATGGTTCCGGACGGCGGTTCAACTGTACCATTGACTAATGCTTGGTAACGGCGTTTGAGTGTTCTGTCTTTCAATTGCTGTTCAAGCAGAGTCTGGCTACGCGCATCTTTAGCGAAGATCACACAGCCTGATGTTTCCCGGTCTAACCGATGCACAGCACGAACCGTGCTTACTACGCCCTGCTCAGCTAAATGATAAGCCAAATGATTGGCTAAGGTGCCGCTTGTTGTTTGGCCTGTAGGATGGACAAGCTGGTAGGGTGGCTTATTTAAGACAAGCAAATAGGCATCTTCATAAAGAATTTCAATAATACCTGGTTCAGGCTGAACGCCATAAGATTCATCTTCCAAAACCAGGACACGTAAGCTGTCATTTGCCTTAAGTTGTCTTTGCAGAAAAACAGGTTTGCCATTTAGAAAGATGCCTTTTTGACGAGTTAATTTTTGTATTTTTCTCCCAGATAGATGGAGGATTTGCTTAAGATAGTTTTCGACAGTTAGCCCAGCTTGTTCAGAGGGGATTTTATAGGTCTGAAAAGATTTCATAAAGGCAACCTTCTTTCCTGATTGGTCTCATTTATGAACTTAATATAAATGAAAAATATCTATTTGGCAAATTTTGCGAGGGCGTGAGGCTTCGATTATGGATTATAATTAAATGAAATAATTTTAGTTGTTTAATAAATAATTGTTTCTAAAGAGGAAAGGAAGAACAATATGACATTAGCGGCGCAATTGCTGAATTGGTATTGCCAAAGCGCCAGAGAGTTGCCTTGGCGTAAAGATAAAGATGCTTATAAGATATGGGTTTCAGAAATTATGCTTCAGCAAACACGGGTTGAGGCGGTAAAGGATTACTATACGCGGTGGATAAAACGGTTTCCTACCACGGCGGTTTTGGCGGAGGCTTCAGAACAAGAAGTGCTTAACTATTGGCAGGGGTTAGGCTATTATAGTCGGGCTCGTAACTTGCTAGCTGGTGTTAGAGAGGTATGTGCGGCTTATGGAGGAAAAGTACCAGATGACCAAGCTGCAATACAGAGTTTGCCGGGCGTGGGTGAATATACGGCAGGCGCGATTGCTAGTATTGCTTATAACCGCCCGGTGCCGGCTATTGATGGTAATGTCCTGCGGATTTTCAGCCGTCTGTTTTGCTTGGCGGGAGACATTACCAAGCAGGCAACCAAACAGGAGGTAAAGCGACTGGTATGTACGCACATGCCTATTCAATATCCAGGCGACTTTAATCAGGCATTAATGGATTTAGGAGCCATGGTGTGCATTCCCGGACGGCCTCGGTGTGAGATCTGTCCGGTAGCCAATCTGTGTGAAGCGTATGTGCGCGAGGTACAAGATACCTTGCCAGTGCGGCCAACTAAAAAGGTACCACTTCTGGTCAGACTTGCGGCAGGATTAGTATGTAAGGAGGGTAGCTACTTGGTGCATCAGCGGCCAGCAACAGGGATGTTGGCCAGGATGTGGGAGTTTCCTACGGTGGAATTGGCTGAGGATGAAGGTGCTGTTGAACGTTTGCAGGCCGGGTTAGCGCAAGACTTCAGGCAGGATGTACGTGTTGGAGAAAGTGCATTTCATTATATTCATACTTTTAGTCATCGTAAATGGGATATTTCCTTTTATCAGTGTGAGTGGCTAGCCGGTGATAAGTTACCAACGGCTGCTTGCTGGGCCCACAAAAGTACTCCCAACCTGTGAGGTTGGGAGTACTTTTAGTAGGTTATATTTGAATGTATAAATAAGATTATGATTATGGGTATTGTGGCTTGAGCTTCTTGTAAAAGGTTGAGCGTCTTTGTCTTTGTAAATTTTGCACCAGAATCAAATTTTCCGGACAGTTGGCTCATCACCTTCCGGAATAGTGACTCTGTCGCACTGGTGTACTCAGTCTCGCACCGATAGGCTAAATTTGCCTGACTGGATATCGCTCCTGGAAACTGCATAAGTCCTGTAAAATATAAAAAATATAGAGAAACACAAAAAATACATAAAAATACAAAAAAATATAAAATTATAAAGGGAATTAAATAAATATGTCGTATAATAGCAGCAAATAAGACTAAAGATCTAGTTCAAATATTGGGAGAAGTTAAACTTTCGCAACTATTTACTTACGGGAATTCTTTCTTAGCATATATCATCAGTGAAGCAAAAGAAATGCTTGACGACGTAATGGAGATATAAGAGCATGCGGAATTGATTTGCGGTGGGTGAGCATAAAGAACTTAGAATGTTTTTAGTGGAAGCAGTGAGAATTTTACAAAGTTTAGAAGATCAGATCTTACGTCTATCAACTGCTGATACTGCCCAAACCTATGTAATGATTGATAAAATGATTTGCCTTTTACATACTCTTAAGAGACAAGCGTTGTTTTTTGGATTCATGGAAATGGCGATGCTAATTCGCCAGGCTGTATTTATGCTGCAAGCCATTGTTTACGAATCAATATCGGTTCATGGAGAAAATATTGATTTGCTATTAGATATAAAAAATACCTTAAAGGCAATGGTTCGCGAATTATGTGGAATTCGCGAAAATATCAGAGTCGGTGAAAGAGTAGAATTTCATTAGCCTGTTCACATGAGGTGGACTGGCTAATTGATTTTATCCATCATTTTTTGCAAAAAAGACCAAGTATTGTAATTAAAGCAGTTCCGAAGGTACTCATACAAGAGCATCTCTTAAACAATAAAGGGGGATATGTAATTATGGAAAAGAAATTAGCAAAACCCAATGGAACTTCAAGTAATTCTATGACGACCAAAGCTGGTGCAAGTTCTCCTCAAAACTCTGCTGAACAAATGAATATGAAACGAGATTTAGCTAAACGCCGAGCTCTGGATAAGGTCCGTGCTAGAACGGTAGCGAAGCAGCAGCAGTTAGCTGAGCGTATTGCTACGGCCACAGAGCAGATGTCTGCAGGTGTTGAGCAAGCAAGTAATGCTGCCGTAGAACTTGCTGCTACCATGGAACAGATCGCTTCTGGTGCGGAAGAAGCGTCATCTGCCGCGGAAGAGTCTAGGGCAGCGGTCAACCAGATTGAAAAGGCGGCTATTGTAGCGGATGATCGATCCCGGGCATCCCTTGACCGGGTGATTGTTGCTCAGACACTAGTAAGGACAACAAGTAATGATATTGATCAGTTAATTGAAGGTATTAAAAATACCGCTGATACCAATGTAGAATCTGGGAAATTAGTTGCTCAACTAGAGAATCAAGCAGTGGAAGTGGGTAATATTGTAGAAGCGGTAGTACGTATTGCCGATCAAACGAATTTACTTGCTTTAAATGCTGCCATTGAGGCAGCGAGAGCTGGTGAACATGGTCGTGGTTTTGCGGTCGTTGCTGATGAAGTGCGTAATCTGGCGGAAATATCAGAAAAATCAGCTCGTAATATTCGAACACTCGTAGGTGAGATTCAGGATAATGTCAAAGTGGTCGTAAAAGATGTTGAAGATGCAGGTAATGCTGCTAATAATGAAGTGGAAAAAGCAAAAAAGATTACAGCAGATCTTGCAAAAATAGAAAAAGATGCCAGTATCGTGCAAAAAGGTGTAACTGAAGTGACGCAAAATGCAAAAATTGCCGCTGAAGGCACTAAGGAATTCTTGGCCTTAAGTCAACAAACAGCGACTGCTAGTGAAGAACAAGGCGCCGCCACTGAAGAGATTACTTCGACTATTACAGAGCAAAATAAAGCCTTCAATGAAATGAGTACAGCGGCTAATGAACTTGCTGAGCTTGCTGAACAACTAAAGGTTTCTACAGATGCTCAGAAATCTTCGGAAGAATTGGCCTCAGCTGCAGAAGAATTATCCGCTAATGTGGAGGAAACTAGCACAGCATCTGAACAAATAATGAAGACGATGGATCAATTAGCTGAAGGAGCTAAACTTCAGTCTGAATTGACGGCTAAATGCGCTAAGGTTTCGGAGCATTTAGCGGGAGCTGCTGTGCAGATGAAAGTTCGTGCCGAAGAATCAGAAATGAAAGTAAATGAGCTACAATCTTTATTAGTTGCTAATAAAGAGGAAGTTGACGCTATTATTATAGGTGTTTCGAATGCGGCTGATGCCAGCTTTAAGTCAGCGCAAAACATTAAAAAACTAGAAGATACTACACGGAGAATTGATAAAATTGTCGATGCCATTGTAAATGTTACTATTCAGACTAATATGTTGGCAGTTAATGGCTCCATTGAAGCCGCGCGGGCTGGTGAGTTTGGCCGGGGCTTTTCCGTCGTAGCTAGTGATATTCGTACTCTGGCTAACGAATCTGCAGATAATGCGGATAAGATAAAAGATTTGGTGCGCAACATTCAAAATCAAATTCGCCAGGTAACGGCCGATATTGAACTATCAGCAAAAACGGCTACGCAAGAGGTGGAAAATGCAAAAAAAACCACTAAAAATCTTGAAGGCATAGAAGAAGCTATCGTACAAATCTTAAGTGATGTTAAAGAAATCGCGAACGGTGCAGAAGAATCACTAACAGCGTTAGATCAGGCGAAACGGGGAATAGAACAGATAGCGTCAGTGGCTCAGGAAGCTGATAAAGCCAATGTAGAGGCGATGCAAGCGGCTCAGGAACAGGCGAAGAGTATGCAGGAACTTGCCGAAGCCATTGAAGAAATTTCTGGATTGGCTGATGAACTGCAAACTATGTAATTTAGTTATCTAAGCGAGAAAGGAGGAAAAATTATGGATGGAGTCCTTGAAATACAGCAAGATGATTTGTCGGAACGACAGCTAGTTACTTTTTATCTCAATAATGATGAGTTTGGCGTAGATATTATGCACGTGCGAGAAATTATTCGTCTGACAGATGTAACTCACATACCGCATGCTCCTAGCTATGTAGAAGGGGTGTGTAACTTGCGGGGCAATATTTTGCCAATTATTGATGGACGGGATCGTTTAGGGATGCCGCGTCGCCAGCGCGATGAAAGCACTCGGGTGTTAGTCATTGATGTGGGCGGTAAGGCGACCGGTATTGTGGTGGATAAGGTTTCTGAGGTGCTTAGAGTAAGTCTGGCTGATATTGAAATACCACCTGCGGTTATCCAAAATGTGGATATTGAATTATTAGATGGCATGGTAAAACTAAATGGTGGATCACGCATTATCATGGTCATTAATCTCAGTAGTATCATTACTGTTGAGCAAATAGAGGAATTTAAACAAGATGCATTGAAGGCTGCGGCGATGAGAAATGATAGTATAGTCAAAACTGAAAATGAAGAAGATCAGTTGGTGACCTTCTTGTTAGAAAATGAAGAATATGCCTTTGACATTATGCATGTTAAGGAGATTATTCGAGTGCAGCAGATTACAGTGGTTCCTAATGTTCCTAATTACATTGAGGGTGTTGTATCCATTAGAAATCAGCTCTTGCCGATTGTTAACATGCGCATGTTTTTTGGCCTTAAAAATATTGATGCAAGTGATCAATCTAGAATCATCATTGTAGATTTAGGACAAACGTCTGTTGGGTTCCGTGTCGATAAGGTATCAGAAGTTGCCTCCATACCTCGTAACGTTATTGAGCCGCCGCCATTAATTTTTAGTGATGAAGAGAATGGCCAGATTCGTGGTGTTGCAAAGCTTAATGATGGCAAACGCCTGCTCATGTGCCTTAATGCTACTAAGTTGCTCCCCACAGAGGTAGTAAAGAATTTATCAGGGGAAAAGGTTGCGGCGGAGCAGATGAATGAGATGCAGCATACTATCATTGAAGAGGAACAGTTAGTTGCTTTTAAACTGGGCGAGGAAGAATTTGCTATAAAAATTACAGATGTACAAGAAATCAATCGCATGACGGACATAACCCATATGCCGAATGCACCAGTATATATTGATGGATTGGTAAATCTTAGGGGTAACATTATTCCAGCCCTTAATCTGAGACGACGCTTTGGTTTAGCCGAGAAGCAGCGTGATGATGCTACGAGGATTATCATTGTTGATGTAGACAACTGCAAGACGGGTGTTGTAGTTGATGCTGTTTCTGAGGTTTTACGCTTTGAACGCAGTTTGGTGGAAGAAGCGCCGCAAATCATAGCAGAAACTCTCGATAGCAAATATATTAGCGGGGTTGGTAAATTAAATGGTGGCAAGCGGATGGTTATGATCATCGATCTTGCGCAGGTTCTGCATATTAGTGCTTAATAGGAAATAACAGCGTCTAGGAGCGCAGGTATCTAACCTGCACTCCTAGACTTATAAATAATATACCACTAATAGAAGGTGAGTTATGAAGCCGATCAAAGTTTTAATCGTAGATGACTCAGCCATGATGAGAAAGACGATTAAGAGAATTTTGGAAACAGATGTTGATATTGAAGTAGTTGGTGCAGCTCGTGACGGCGAGGATGCGTTGCATAAAGCTGCTGAACTATGTCCTGATGTAGTCACCATGGATATCAACATGCCTGTAATGGATGGCATAACCTGTATGCTCCATCTGCTTGAGCAACAGCCTGACGTCAGAATTATTATGCTTAGCTCCTTGACTCAAGAGGGCGCGTTGACAACATTTGAAGCCTTAGAGCTTGGTGCTTTTGATTACATTGCAAAACCTTCGGGTACAGTATCAGCTAACTTACATATTGTCGGCAAAGAGTTAATTGCAAAGATTAAATTAGCAGTAGCCCAGAAAAAACGCCGTCGTTTGGCATTTAGCAAGTCTTCACAAATTCAAAACGAACCTGCCAGAGTGGCGTCCGGAATAGTAGGACAAAGTACGCAAAAAGTAGTAGTCATTGGAGTTTCCACCGGTGGACCGGGTACGTTGATGGAAATTTTACCTTTTATCCCTCAGAATATAGATGCTGCTATTGTAGTGGTGCAGCATATGCCAGCCATATTTACAGCATCTTTTGCCAAGCGATTAGATGAGCATTGCAAAATTTCTTTTAAAGAAGCTCAAAATGGTGACCTTCTGCTTACAAGTCAAGGTATGCTAGCGCCAGGCGGGGTACACATGCTCGTGAGGAAAAGTATACACCGTGGTGAATACATGATCAGATTGACAACACAGCCAGAAGAAAGTCTTTTTAGGCCCTCTGTAGATGTGACGATGCAGTCTATCTTGGATATTTTTGGTAAGAATACTGTGGGTGTATTACTAACAGGCATGGGTTCAGATGGAGCCGATTCTATGGCAGCTATTCGCAAAGCGGGCGGTATTACCATAGCCGAAGCAGAATCTACCGCCATAGTTTTTGGCATGCCTCATGAGGCTATCCGGCGTGGCGGAGCTGA
>JAGGAA010000120.1 GCA_017889675.1 Bacillota bacterium
CCGCAAACCAAGGAGACAGCCCTTATTATGCTGGCCGATTCCTGTGAAGCGGCTGTGCGTTCTATTAGTAAGCCTAACATTAACCGCATTGAAGCTACTGTCCGCAAAATCATTAGGGAACGGTTGCAAGATGGGCAGCTTGATGATTGTAACCTAACGTTGCGCGATCTTAAAGCGATTGGCGATGTGTACATTCGCTTATTGTCGAGTATGTTCCATAGCCGCATTGAATATCCTGAAGCTCTTAAAGAGTTTGAGAGGAGAAAAACTAAAAATGGAAATAATAATAAACAACCTGCAGGAAATGATGATAGTAACTCCTGCCATGGAACAAATGTTGATGCAAGTGTTAAATAAAGCGGCTGAGGTTTATGGCCTTAAGCCACAGACAGAGGTTAGTGTGGTTTTGGCTGATGACCAATACATTCATCAGCTAAACCGCCAGTATCGCAATAAAGATGCACCTACCGATGTATTATCCTTTGCGATGAATGACCAGTGCGCAGGTGAGCATGAACCTGCTATTACCGATACTCCGGAAGAGATTGAAATTTTGTTAGGAGATATTATAATATCTCTGGAAACTACGGCCAGACAGGCTGAAGAATTCAATCATAGTTTAGAACGCGAACTCGCCTATCTAACCATTCATGGGATGTTACATCTATTGGGCTACGACCATGAGGATGAGGCTGAGCGAACTGAAATGCGCCAGGAAGAAGAATATGTTTTATCACTGCTTGGTATTACCAGGGAGCAATAGGGGCAGCTATGCAGAGAATTGCTGTGTTTCGCTATGCCATAGCCGGTATTATTTATTGTGTACATAAGGAAATCCATATGAAGGTTCATTTGCTGGCAGCCCTTGGGGCTTTAGGGCTAGCGTGGCGCTATGAGCTGAGCAGTATTGAACTGGGTATTTTATTTTTGACGATTGCCAGTGTTATTACTGCCGAATTATTTAATACGGCGCTCGAAACGCTTGTTGATAAAGTTTCACCAGAGTTTCATCCGCTGGCCAAGGCGGCCAAGGATGCTGCGGCGGGAGCAGTTCTTATTCAGGCTGTGGCTGCCTTAGGTGTTGGTTATGTCCTTTTGGGGGACAAGATGCTAAAATAGGTGAGGAAGATGATGGATGAACTGATAAAGTATGCTGTCAGGGCTAGAGAACAAGCGTATGTGCCTTATTCAGGATTTAAAGTAGGGGCGGCAGTACAGGGAAAAAGTGGCCGCATATATAGTGGCTGCAATATTGAGAATGCTTCCTACGGATTAGCTAACTGTGCCGAACGTACTGCGATTTTTAAGGCAGTATCAGAAGGCGAACAGGAGCTTATCGCCATAGCTGTAGTTGCTGATACTCCTGGACCGGTATCACCCTGTGGCGCTTGTCGCCAGGTTATGGCTGAATTTGGTATTGAAAAAATTATATTAACAAACCTACGAGGCGAACAACGGGTGGTTACTCTTGAACAACTATTGCCCTTTAGTTTTGCCAAAGGTGATTTTGTAAAAGATGGTGGGAAAAATAATGAGTAACGAAAACTATAAATCAGGGTTTGTGGCGGTTATTGGCAGGCCTAATGTTGGCAAATCTACCTTGATGAATAATTTGATTGGTCAAAAAGTGGCGATTATGTCTGATAAACCCCAAACAACCAGAAATAAAATTATGGGTGTCCTTACGCAAAAAGATGCACAAATCTTATTTATTGATACTCCTGGTATGCATAAACCTAAACACAAATTAGGCGAATACATGCTCAAGGAAGCTGAAGGATCTATACGGGACGTAGATGTCATTTTATTTGTGGTCGATGTTACTGCCGAAATGGGAGCAGGGGAACGTTACATACTCGACAACTTGGCAAATGTTCGTACACCGGTTATTCTCACAGTTAATAAAATAGACCGAATTGAAAAACCAAAATTATTTGCTATTATTGAAAAATATACGGCACAATTTAATTTTGCCGCAGTAGTACCGATTTCGGCACTTGATCACACCAATTTTGAAGGTTTGGTTAGTGAGATCAAATCACACCTTGAACCGGGTCCCCAATATTATCCCGAAGATATGATTACCGACCAGCCCGAACGTCTTGTCATTGCCGAGCTTATCAGAGAAAAAGTGCTACATTTAACCAAAGAAGAAATTCCCCACGCCATACTTGTTGATATTGAGGAAATTGTTACCAGACCAAATGATGATTTGTATGTTAGAGCTGTTATTTATGTAGAACGTGATTCGCAAAAAGGGATTGTTATTGGTGCTGGTGGCCGTCTGCTTAAAGATATTGGCCGTTTCGCCAGAGCTGATATTGAAAATCTTTTAGGTTCTAAGGTATATCTCGATTTATGGGTCAAAGTAAAAAAAGACTGGCGTAATCGCGCTAATGTGTTAAAAAGTTTTGGTTTTGAATAAGTTTAGCAATACGATTTGAAGCTGCCGCTTTTGCGGCAGCTTATTTCATTTATTGACCAATACGGCGCTTAATGGTATCATTTGTAAGAGAGGTGAATTAATGAAGTGGACTTCTAAGTATTTTATTAATGGCTTGATTGTCATCGTACCTATCGCGATTACGACCTTTGTAATTATTACTATCTTTTCATTTACTGAGCGGTTACTAGGTCAATATTTGCCGATTCATTTCCCTGGATTGTCACTGATTGTCGTGTTATTTTTGATTTTTCTTGTTGGGTGGTTATCCTCACATTGGTTTTTGAAAAGTGTAATCGGGTATGGGGAACGAATGCTAGGTTCGATACCGATAGTAAAGTTTATTTATAACAGTGTTAAGCAAATATCAACGGCCGTATTTGAGTCCCAGGAGTTACTGAAACATGCAGTATTAGTACCTTATCCACATTCTGGAACCAAATCTTTGGGCTTTGTTATGCCTGAATTATCAGCGCCATTGGCTGATAAATTTACGGAAGAGCATGTGTGCGTTTTTGTCCCGATGAGCCTTAATCTGACATCAGGCTTCAATATTATTCTGCCCAAACGGGACATAATACCTTTAGACGTAACAAGCGAAAGCGCACTGCAATATGTTATTACCGCCGGTGCTATCATGCCGCGCAGTAATGATTCCAATAATTAGGGAGAGATGCTTTATAGATTCGCCACTATTCAGTTCGGTTAAATTGGCGGCCGCTCTGTTACTGGTCTTAATTAATGGTTTTTTTGTATTAACTGAGTTTTCATTAGTCAAAATTCGTAAAATACGGTTGGAAGAATTGGCTCAGCAGGGCAATGCCCGGGCTAAGCTGGCTTTAAAAGTAGTATCTTCGCTTGATAGTTACCTTGGTGCCACGCAACTGGGTATTGCTTTATCGTCATTGGCACTTGGATGGTTAGGAGCACCGGCCATTTCCTCCTTAATAAAACCGATAGTCATGGATTATTTTCCGGTTCTAGATGGGCTGAGTACAATAATTAGTATTGTCTTGGGATTTAGTATCATTACGTTTTTTTATGTTGTTTTGGGCGATCTTATCCCCAAGTCACTGGCGGTTCAACGCTCAGAAAGCATGGCACTTGCTTGTATATGGGCACTTTATATTTTCCACAAAGTCAGCTATCCGATTAGTGTGCTGTTTAACCGTACAGCTAAATTAATTTTGGGTGTGATCGGAATGAAAGCAGCTAGTGAAGCCGATTTGGCTCATTCGGAAGAAGAATTACGGATGATTGTTAGTGCCAGCCATCGTGGTGGTGTACTTAATCAGATGGAAAGCGAACTAATTGACAATGTTTTCGATTTTGCGGATCGTTTGGCAAGGGAAATTATGGTTCCACGCCAGGATATCGTTTGTTTGTTTGCAGATGACCCCTTTGAGGAAAATATGCGAGTGGTACGAGAAACCGTTCATACGCGCTATCCACTGTGCGTGGAAGATAAAGACCATATTATTGGTATGATTCATGTTCGTGATTTAATGGATTTTGATATGTGTTCACCTCAGGTGCGTGATTTAACCTCCATCGTTCGGGAGATATTAGTAGTTCCAGAAGGAATGTCAGTGGCTCATTTATTGCAAGTTATGCGCCGTAAGTGTACGCATTTGGCAGTTGTTGCGGATGAGTACGGTGGTACGGCCGGACTGGTAGCGCTTGAGGATGTGATTGAAGAGATCGTTGGTGATATCCAGGATGAACATGATGAGGTAGCCGATGTTGAAATTCAGCGACTGTCAGACGGCAGTTATGAATTTGACGGCGGAGTTCTCTTGGATGATGTAACAGATCTCTTGAATATTCGTTTAGAAGAGCATGAAGAAGATACGTTAGGTGGTTATATATTTGGAATGCTCGGACGCCGCCCGGAAACTGGTGATAAAGTAAATATTGGTGATTATTCTTTTGAGGTACTTCATGTTACTGGTTTCCGAATTGTTAAGGTTAACGCAGTGCCACTTTTTCCGGAATCAATAGCAGAAGAGGGTGTAGAATAAGTTAATAGCTTATGTGGCTAGTCCAGTTTGTCAAACTATAAGTTAAGGGGATGATGTCGAGTGTTATTACGGGAAACAATGTGGGAGCTTTTTTTAAGTACCGGTAATATCGATGCTTACCTTGCCTATCGTGCTTGTTCAGATTGTCAAAGCAACAACCAGCAGCTAGCGGATGAAGCCACAGAAACACCCGTTAAACCAGAGTATTTTGTAAATCATTTATTAAGTGAGGTTAGATGGCAGTAGAGTATCAGACGGAAGCCATTCTGTTGGCAGCACGCGACTGGAGTGCCGCTGACAGAATGGTCACTTTGTTTTCACGAGAAAATGGTATTATTACAGTAATGGCGTATAATGCCCGCAAGCCCAAGAGCAAGCTCAGCGGCGGTCTCCAACCGTTTACTCATTTAAATTTGTTATTGGCTGGCGGTAAGGGCATGGATATAGTAAAGCAATGCGAAGTGCAAACTTCGTTTCGGGAATTGCGGGAAGATTTGACCAGATTAGCTTATGCTAATTTCATTGCGGAATTAACGCTAGGGCTATGGCCACAGCATCAGTCTGAGCCAGCGGCATTTGAGCTGTTGTTAGCTGTGCTGGCTCTCTTGACAAAGCGCAACCCGCGGATTGCTGCCTTGGCAAGTGCATGGCATTTGTTGGTTTTAGCTGGCTTTCGTCCTGAATATGAATGTTGCGTGCAGTGCGGCTGTAAATTAAGACTGCCAGCATATTTTAGTTTTGTTGAAGGCGGCGGTACTTGTGCTGATTGCAGCCCATTTGGTACAAGTAGTTTCGAGGAGGCTGACAAGAATTTTTTAGATAAGCTATTAGCATTGGATTTAAGACAACCTGGTCAGTTTGTTGTTAATGCTAAGACTTTGACAGCTGCGGAGGCTCTATTGTATGGCTTTGTACGACAACAGTTAGAGCGACCGCTTAAGTCATTGGATTTTATTAACAAGATTACTACTCTATAGGCAGCATAACAAGCTTGCCGACAGGGAAGACTATTTTTAAACGAGTGGAGGGTAGACATATGAGTATTACTTTGGAAAATATTGATTTGATTCGTGAACGTACCGGGGTTTCATACCGGGAGGCTAAAGCGGCGTTAGAACGTAATGAAGGCAATGTCATTGATACCCTGATTGAACTTGAAGATAAAAGTAAAAGCAGCACTAATTGGACAGAAGAATTTTCAGTGCGCTCTACCGAAGTCATGGACAAGGTGAAAGAACTTATTCGCGAAGGCAATGTTAACAAGATCCGCATTAAGCACGAGGG
>JAGGAA010000121.1 GCA_017889675.1 Bacillota bacterium
CCAGGGTACAAATAATCAAATCCAGGCTGTGGAGCAAACCATGGCGGTAGTTGAACAAATATCGGCAGCTATCGAACAGACCGCAGCCACATCCAATGAAGTTGCCGCTATGGCTGTTGAAACAACAGAGGCAGTGAAGGGTGGGCAACAAGCAGTAAATAAAGCTGTTTTGCAGATGGGCAATGTGGGTAAGGGATCGGCTGCGCTCCAGGTAACCGTGGACAAGCTGGCCGATAGCTCGAAACAAATTGGACAAATTGTTAGTGTTATCAGTGGTATTGCTGCCCAGACCAACCTGTTAGCGCTTAATGCCGCTATTGAGGCGGCCCGTGCTGGCGAGGCGGGGCGGGGGTTTGCCGTAGTTGCCGACGAAGTCAGGAAACTGGCCGAACAATCGGCAACAGCCGCTAAAGAAATTACCGATTTGGTTACCGATAATACTAACAACATTGATAGTGCAGTTACTGTCATGAATTCCAGCACAGAGAATATTAAGGTAGGGATCGAAGTAGTAACAGGTGCGGGACAGGCATTTGAAGATATTGCCCAGCAAATTCATGTGATGGCCGAGCAGGTAAAAGAAATTTCGGCAGCTACGCAGGAAGTCGCTGTTGGCAGTCAGCGTATTGTGGAAGCTATGAAAAATATTGAAGAAACGTCTAAAGATTCAGCCGCTCAGGCGGAGACTGTATCTGCGGCAACTGAGGAACAATCAGCTTCCATGGAAGAGATTGCCTCTTCCAGCCAGGGAATGGCTAGGTTGGCGGCAGATATGCAGCAAGCTGTGAGTGCCTTCAAAATCTAAGCTATATAATATGTTAAAGAATTTTGCAGGTAAGTGGATAAGTTGAGAATCTCATCAAAACACGTAAATGAGTTTGTTGAGAGAAGTTGGCCGCAGTCCTTAGACATGAGGGCTGCGGTTTTATGTGACGGCAGTAGTGATTACTAGAATTAATAAAACCTAAAAATTCGCGCTGGAACGGGTTTTAGGTCTAAAAGTAGGTTGTTTTTAAAGAATATTCGACAAATGCGTGGTTTTTTGCTATTATTAATGTCATAGAAAAAAATAGGATGCAGAAAATAGTAATTGCTGAAAGTTATGCTCCTAAATAAGGAGCTGGAACGCTACCTCCACTACATTCTGCTGCTTTGTCTTTATAAATCCGTTAGTCGGATTATGAGTGGCAGGGCGGCTTATTTGCGGTTGGTGTTTTTGTAGCATGTATATCATCAAGAGACTACCCCCGTTTTAGAATATCATATAGAAATAGGAGCCTTACAAAATGGAAATATCCACACCCTATTACCTTATCGATGAGAAAAAGTTGTTACGCAACCTAAAGATCATTGAGCAGGTGCGTCAGCTTTCGGGAGCTAAGTCGGTACTAGCATTAAAGTGCTTTTCCACTTGGAGTGTATTTGACTTGATGTGTCAATATATGGATGGCACTACATCAAGCTCGCTGTTTGAAGCACGATTGGGATTTGAAAAATTTGGAAAAGAAACCCATGCGTATTGTGTGGGCTATTCGGCAGAGGATATTCAGGCTGTCACCAAATTTGCCGACAAAATTATTTTTAACTCGGTTTCCCAATTGGATAGATTTTACGACAGTGTTAAGTCTGTCAAACTTGGTTTGCGGGTGAATCCGGGAATCAGCTACTCACATTTTGATCTAGCTGATCCAGCGCGTAAGTATTCGCGGTTAGGCGTAGTGGACAAGGCTGAGTTGGCCAAACAATTACCACGCTTGAGCGGGTTGCTATTTCATTATAATTGTGAAAATGATGACTTGGATACGTTTTGCCAGCAACTGGATACAATTGGTGAATGCTATGGGGATATGCTCAAACAGTTGCAATGGGTAAGTCTTGGTGGTGGTTTATATTTTACCAAAGAAGGCTATCCAGTTGAGAAGTTTAGTAAAAAATTGGCAGAATTTGCGCGCCAATTTGATGTTCAGATATATTTGGAACCAGGGGAAAGCGCTATTACCGGCTGTGCCGAATTGATTACCAGCGTCGTTGACGTGGTGCATAATGATATTGATATTGCCATTGTTGATGCTTCGGTAGAGGGGCATATGCTGGATTTATTGATATATCGGTTATCAGCCAAAATTGATTCAGGTGTTGCGGGGAATCATCACTATATGGTTGCTGGGCGGTCTTGTCTGGCCGGCGATGTATTTGGTACCTTCCAATTTGATAGTAAGTTGGAAATCGGCAGCGAAATCAGGTTTGCCGATGCCGCTGGCTATACCATGGTAAAAAAGAATTGGTTTAATGGGCTGCAGATGCCAGCAATTGCTGTGCGCAAGCTGGATGGTACTGTAGAGGTTATTCGCGAATTTAGCTATACAGATTTTCTAAATAGCGTGTCTTAATTCAAATTTACGAGTAGAGGAGAAAGAAATGAGAAAAAACGTTCTAATTGTCGGTGCTGGTGGCGTGGGTCATGTAGTTGCCCATAAATGTGCGATGAACAATGATGTATTGGGTGATATTTGCATCGCTTCGCGTACCCAGCAAAAATGTGAGGCTATTATTGAAAGCGTATTACGTAAAAAGCATTTGAAGGATACAACGAAAAAGTTGTACTCACGTTCGGTGGACGCGATGGATACGCCGGCCCTCATTGAATTAATTAAAGATACTCAGTCGGAAATTGTTATTAATGTCGGTCAGGCTTATGTCAACATGTCAGTTTTGGAGGCGTGCATCGAAACTGGCGTTGCATATATGGATACCGCTATTCATGAAGATCCTGCCAAGGTTTGTGAAAATCCGCCTTGGTATGGGAATTATGAATGGAAACGTAAGGACCGGTGTACGGAAAACGGCATTACTGCAATTTTAGGTATTGGCTTTGATCCTGGAGTTGTTAATGCCTGGTGTGCGTTGGCTCAAAAGGACTATTTTGATACCATTAATACCATTGATATTCTGGATGTAAATGCGGGCAGCCATGGTAAGTTTTTTGCCACCAACTTTGATCCGGAGATCAACTTCCGGGAATTTAGAAAAGTATGGACTTGGATTGATCGCAAGTGGGTGTTGCAAAAGGTGCATTCGATAAAAGTGGATTATGATTTTCCTGTTGTGGGAAGTTGCCCGGTGTATCTGACAGGCCATGATGAAATCCATTCTCTTTCTAAGAATATTGATGCTGATTCCATTCGCTTTTGGATGGGTTTTGGTGAGCATTATTTGAATGTGTTTTCGGTTTTAACCAATCTTGGTTTGACCTCGGAAAAACCGCTCAAGATAGCTGAAGGTATGGAGATTGCACCGCTTAAAGTATTGAAAGCTCTGTTGCCTGACCCAGCCTCCCTGGCTCCTACCTATGTTGGTAAAACCTGTATTGGTAATTTTATTAAGGGAACCAAAGACAATAAACCACGCGAAATCTTTATCTACAACATTTGCGATCATGCTGAGTGCTATCAGGAAGTGGAATCGCAGGCTATCAGCTATACAGCAGGAGTTCCCCCTGTGGCGGCAGCTATCTTGATTGCTCGTGGCGACTGGGATGTAAAGCAGATGGTGAATGTAGAAGAACTGGACCCCAAACCATTTATCGAGCTGCTGGATAAGATGGGCTTGCCGACAGAAGTTATTGATAAGCCAGCAATCTTTGAGTCACCGATTATTGAAGCCTTAGAATCTGTTTGATAATAAGCGAAAACCTCCTGTGGATACCTAGTGGGTATGCCAGGAGGTTTTTTTAGATAAATGGAGACTTAATTCAGACGGCGTTTTGACGCAGCCTGAATTCTAGTCGAAATTATCCAGGGACTTAACCGCTCTTTTACTCACCGCTTGTAGAAGCGGGAGTATTAGAGCGGGTTAGTCATCGGATAAATCGAACCTGTTTTTGTAATAGCTTCTCAAATTCAGCAGGAGGCAAGGGCCGGGAAAAAATATATCCCTGTATTTGATCGCAATTATGTTTTTGTAAAAACTCCAATTGTTCCTGATTTTCGACACCCTCGGCTACAATCATCATGTGTAGGCTTTTGGCCATGCTGATAATTGCGTGGGCAATGTTGGCGTCTTTTGAATGCTGGCCAATTTCATCCACGAAGGATTTATCTATTTTTAAACAGTCAATATCAAAGCGTTTCAAATAGCCTAAGGAAGAATAGCCTGTTCCAAAATCATCAATTGATATGTGGATGCCCAGACTTTTTATATCCGCAAATGTCTTTAGTGTTGATGCCGCTTTGTTCATAAAGGCTCCTTCGGTAATCTCAAGTTCTAACCAACAAGCGGCAAGTTCTGTTTCTTCAAGGTTCTTTTGGATTTGCAGCAGTAAATCTTTCTGGTTAAATTGGTTGGGAGAGAGGTTGACGGAAACCCGTAATGGTGGATAACCGTCTAATTGCCACTGTTTGTTTTGCCTACACGCAGTCCGCAAGACCCACTCTCCTAACGGAAGAATAAGTCCGGTTTCTTCAGCAATTGGAATAAATTCAGCAGGCGAAATGAAACCGCCGTTATAGGGGAGCCGCAGCAGTGCCTCCATTCCCACCATTTGACCAGAACGAATGTCAACTCGTGGCTGATAATAAACTTGAAAGCCTTCTTTTTCGATGGTTTGATGAATAATGTTTTCAAGTTCCATTCGACGAAGAATTTTCTGCTGCATTTGATTTGTGTAGTATTGAAAACTATTATTGCCGCGTTGTTTGGCATCATACATAGCCGTGTCGGCGGCACGTAAAATGGAATCTATATCTTTTCCATCTTGTGGATATAGACTAATTCCGATGCTGCAGGTAATATAAAAGGAGTTACCTTTGACGGAAAAGGGCTGCTCAAACACACCGATGACTTGCTCCGCAAGCGTAGAAACCTGCCGTTCATTGATGAAATTATGACATAACAGGATAAATTCATCTCCACCTAAGCGGGCTAAGGTGTCTATGTCAGGCAAACACGCAGTCATCCGTTCGGCAACGGCAGTTAATAGTTGGTCACCGACATGATGTCCCAAGGTATCATTGATATATTGAAAACGATCCAAATCAATAAATAAGAGTGCCAGGTGCGATGGTGTTTTTTCTGAAAAGAGTTTATTTAGCCGTTCTATAAAATACCGGCGGTTAGGCAAGCCAGTTAGCGCATCCTGATAGGCAACTTCCAAAAGCTCCTCATTTACGGTAATAATTTCCTGTACATAAGCTTTTAAGGTGTTGGACATGTGGTAAAAACTACGGGATAGCCGACCTAGTTCATCTGTGGTATCTATTGGGACATAGTCACTTAACGCATTCACATTTCCTGAGGCAACCTGCTCAACCTGACGTACTATCTCATTAATCGGGTGTGTAATCATTTTCGTAAACCGTATTCCTCCAAGAATGGCTATAAGACCAAAAACAATGGAAAGAAGTAAAATGCCAGTAGAAAATCGGTTTGCTAATTGTTGTCCATCTTTGTTTTGTTTGTCGGCCGATAACTGGTTTTGGGTCATCATTTGCCAGAGAGCACGATCTATGTGTTCAGAATAGCCTTTGACGTTTTCTTCGTAATAGTTGGCGGCCATAGTAAAATCCCCGGCATCGATCAGTCGCAGGACAGCACTCAGGCCATTTTGATAAATATTGCTTTGTGTCAATAGTTGATCAATGGAAGCCTGCTCTTGTGCATCTGGGGAATTATCATGTAATCCCACAAGCAGCCGGTCAAATTCTTCTAGGTTTTGTATAACGGCAGCTTTACTATAGCTG
>JAGGAA010000122.1 GCA_017889675.1 Bacillota bacterium
CATAATAATCCTCCTTTCTATCGATAACTGCTTTACCATGCACTACGTTTGGGAAGGTAAGTATATCCCGATAACCATTCACTGCCTGGTACAAGTTGTAGCTCATAGTAGGAGGGACTAGCGTATCTGCTTCTCCATGAAGAAATAGAATAGGAGTAGTGACATTCGTTATAGTTTTAATAGGTGAAACTTCCTCATAAGAAAAACCCGATTGGAAATAGGCTACTACACTGGCGTAGGTAACAAGAATTTCTATCCAGTACGGATTTTTAGAATGCGTAAGGTTAACCATCTTCTCAGTTATTAATGTTTTCAAATCATCATAGGCGCTATCGGCAATGTAGAATTTCACCCGCTTGGTAGATTCGTTTAGTGGTGCATGCATCAGTGCTGTCGCGGCACCCATTGAGACACCATGTACACCTATCGTGCTTTGCGGATTTTTTTCCAAAGCCCAATCTATCCATTGATCAAGATCATATTTTTCATAGTAGCCCCAGGATACACAAGAGCCGCCACTTATGCCGTGTGCACGTGAATCATAAAGTAAAAGGTTATAGCCATTACTTAAATACATATCTTTGTAATGAAGTCCCATATTTTGTGTGGCTGATATGCCGTGAAGAATGATGATTGTTTTATTTGAAGGTATTGGATTTGGGATGAATGTCCCCTCAAGAGCATAGCCATACCGGGAGTATATCCTAATCGGCTGCCAGCCTAGAAATTGCACGCCGTATTTAAGTCGGGATTGCAAGTTCTTATAACGTAGAAAATCCAACCTAGTATTTAATACACAAAACTCATTATGAAAGGTTATTCCGACTAAGAGAAAAATCATATTAAAGATAATGAGCAGCCATAGCACGAGACATATAGCCGTTGAGATATAAACTTTGCGATTTAGTGTTTGTAATGGAATATCCATATATAGTGCCTCTAATTTAGAAGGATTGTTATGAATAATAAGTGATGGAAGAACTCGCATCGATACTACAAATAGGGTTCCAATTTAAATGTAAAATATTACAGCTTGCTTCTAAAAAAGCGTTAGATTGTCTTGAGTTCCACAATGGACGAGGGTTTACAGGTATAAAGGAAGCTGAAGTTACCATCGATGAGAATAGGATATAAAAGGCTGGTATAACCTAAAATGAACTGATTGAATTTCACTCAAACTAGGAGGAACGTTCACTATGAAGAAAATATGGCTTGCAGGGGGTTGCTTTTGGGGTGTTGAAGCCTATTTCGCATTATTGACCCAACAACACTTAACCGTCAAGGTCCTGATCAAGGCACACAGTATCGAACGGGTGTGTATTACGCAGCGGAGAATGATAAGGAAGTTATCATTCATTTTATTGAAAAAATGCAACAACACTATACTGATCCCATTGTGGTTGAAGTCGAACCAGTGGGACGCTTTTTCCCTGCGGAGGACTATCATCAAAGATATCTCGAAAAGACACCGGGAGGATACTGCCATATTAATTTAGGCTTGGTAAAACCTGACGAACGTAAATAGTCTGTGGATATAAATCAATCATGCGCAGCTACAAAAATGTGACAGGTGCTAGTTATCTCCTGTCACATTTTTACATTTTTTTACTGTATGGTAATCCGCACAGTCCAATATGGTTCAGTAACCAAAAAAAGGACAGCGACCATGACCGTTGCCCTGTGGGGAAGAGTAATATTTTTTAATGCAATCCTAATTCTTTACGCTTTTTCTCAATGTGATCAACGTAGATTTGTACCGTCTTGTCAGCACTCGTTTCTACTGTAAGTTTGCCAAGTCCTAAGGTCTCGGTTGTTTCGGTCAGTGTTTTGATAACAAGATCACTGCCAGTCACCGAAGGCACTGGTGCCACATGCACCAGCCATCCTAGAGCAATTGCAGTGCAAGCGTCGGCCACTGCCTTTTGCTCAAGGTACTCAGGAGCGCCAATCACGATCGGAAGTTTATTCGTATCGACGTCTAATGCATCGGCAATTTCTTTAGCTGTTTGAGTCATTTTTCCGATGTCCACACAAGCGCCATATGAGAGGACAGGCGGGATACCAAGTGCTTTGCATACTTCTTTCAGTCCTGGGCCGCATTCTTCTGCCGCTTGTGGATTGGTTAGGCCTGTGTATTCCATTACCGAAGATGTACAGCCGCCTGACAATACCAGGATATCCTTTTCAATTAACCCTTTTGTAATACGAAAAATATTGCTGCCACCTTGACCGTAGCGGGCCGTTGTGCAGCCTACTATAGTAGCTATACCGCGGATTTTTCCACCAGCAATGGCATCAATCAACGGTTTCCATGTACCGCCTAACGCTTCTTTAACGGATTCCGTACTAAAACCAATCATGCAATTTTCCGATACATGGGGCGGAATGTAGACTTCACGGTTTTCCGCTTTGCGTTTAGCAAAAGATTCAATAGCCATATCGAGAATTCTTTCGGCCTGTTTTTTCATTTCTTCAGGCTTAAACGCAACGATCTCGGTGCCGGGCATGCGAATAACCTCATGGGTGCTGACCATTCTGGTACCAAAACGTTCAGCATAGAGCGGCAAGGTCGGAATGGTACAGTTGTAATCGAACATGAAGAGGTCAACTGCTCCTGTGGCAAACAGGTATTCTTCTGATAGCCATTCGCCTTCCTGACCACCATAGGCACTCATTTCACCAGTATCCTTGTAATTTAAGAGCTGCTGGCCTTCGCAGACATGTCCAAGGATCTGCATTCCACTGGCACCGGCTTTTTTTGCTTTCTCCTGCCATTCCGGAGTAGACGCCAGTTCAATAACAATATGAGCAGTCAGCGGCATGTGGCCGTTGGTAATAATATTGACCATATCCTTTTGGAGAAGGCCCATATTTTGTTTTGACGTGCGGATTTTTTGGGTGCCCATAAGAATTTCCTGAAGAATATCCAGTGCAAAAAGGCCTTGATATTCGTTTATTACACCTAACCGGACAGAGGTTAGTAAAAAATCTACGGGGTCTGCGTTAAGATTGGTCATACACTTAGTTTGGGCAAATCCGATCTCGCTAAAACCCCCGCCGGGGTAGATACCGAGTTTTCGCCATAATTCCTGGCGTTTGGGTGGAGCAAAAGCCTGCACCATAGCAGATTCTTCCCAGTAAGGTTTACCCATATCTTCAAGGACCCAGTTAGCGAAACTAATTGCTACTCTATTTGCATCTTCATGACTGTTTAATCCAGCCATCTCAGCATATTTCAAGAGCTTTTCTTTGTCCCGGATTTTCAGACCGCTCTCAGGTTTCTCTGCAGCTGCTTTTAGTGTGCGGGCAGCTTGTTGTGCATGGAAGATATTAGCTGAAGTTCCGATAGTGACATGCCGATAAACAAAGTTTCTTGACACCATAACATCAGCATCTACGCCGCAATTTCCGCGGGGAGCCTTGGGGCTGATACGGCAGGGGCCATTTGCGCAAAGCTGGCAGGATAGACCAGAAGAGCAGAATCCGCAACGGATTTTTTCCTGCTGCTCAAAACGATCAAACACGTTAGTCAGCCCTTGGGCATGTACATGTTGATACATTTCCCGCATGGCCGGGTCAATTATAATGTTGAGCGGATAACCTTCTTTACTCTGGTCATGAACCTTAATATGTTCCCGCTGCCACTTGTGAACCTCAGTCATGGAACTAGGAATTTTTTCAATATCATAGTATTTTTTAGCGTTTTTGTGGACATCAAAGTGGTCATCTGGATTGTTAGTACCGCTGGCATCACCTTTATTGAGCACCGATTCAACGTCTCCGCGACTTGTGGAGTCATCACTTTTAATTAGGGTAGCTTTAGACATGCAGTAGTGTAACCTCCTTTAAGTTTCTGGGATTAGTTTGGTGCTTTAGTATAGAATTTATGTCCATAAATCACTTTTTTTAATCATGACTTCAATACAACACGAGAGGTATTTTATTGCTTTTGATTATTTATAGTAGTCCTAGGCACTAAGAACAGAGCAGATACATAATATGTATTACCAATATTTATGGAGGGATAGAGTTTGGATATTTTTTGTAAAGAAGTAAAGCCTTTTGTTCCAATAAATATGCATTAAATCCGTTTTTGGCTCCGCATTATGAAGGAGCACTCTTTGTTCATAAAGTTAGGGTTACCTTGCGATCAAACGGAATTAATACGCGAAGCAGATCAATTCTATGCGGTATTTTCCGATCTTGAAAAGAAGGCGTGCCATGTTGAAAGTGACAATGATTTTCTATGTTTTGTAGATTTAGTAATGACCGCGGTAAAGAATATATTCTGTTTTAAAAGGCATCTGCTACACTTGTTAATTGAGTGCAAAATTCGTGGTGGCGGCAACTACCCATTGTTAATCGACCATATATCACGCGAAGCAATGTATTTTCACAAGATTTTGCAAAAGGTCAAAGATGGTGAAATGCAATATCCTGTTGATTCTATTGTAAGTGAAAACGTATTTTGGCTAAGAATTATGGGCGATCATTTAAAATTTATTCGCGGTTTACTTGATCCTTCAGAACGTGATCTTGTTGATACAGCACATACTTTAAGTGATAAGTTTGATCAACTGCAGTTACATGCCCGAGACTTTGATAGTATGCTTTGGCATTTTAGAATAAATAACGACTTTTGGCGTTTCGAAAAAGATGTGACTACTTCCATGATGGAACTTCGCGATTTTAAGACCACGGCTGAAGAATTAATTAAGCAATGTGCAGTAGTATCTCTAATTCCACCACTACTTGCTGATCATGTACGGAGAGAAGCGGAACACTTCCTTGAAATACTTGATGCAATTCAGAGTGAGGGTATGGAATGTAACCAGCCCCAAATATGCCACTGCGACCATGAATTTTAATAGCGAAGAAATAGATCTCTATTAGTAAGCAAGGCAAAAACGCATTATATAGTTAGTAAACAGTCCGTGCCACAATGTGGCACGGACTGCGTATTTAATAAGTATTCTAAATACCGAATGTACGCATGTATCAGTGCATTGATTGCACTGATAGCGTGGTTAGCGATGAGGGGAGCAGCCAAGGAAAGGAAAACACTCACGCCGGGGGAAACAGCCAAAAGGAAAGCACTGCTGGCGTGGGAAACAATTACGAGGGAAACATTGGTGCCGAGGAAAGCAACTACGGGGGAAACAGCCAAAAGGAAAACAATGGTGTCGAGGAAAGCAATTACGCGGAAAACAGCCAAAGGGAAAGCATTGGCGACTATTTTCACGTACTTCTTCAAAATCGTTTTCTTCTTCTACTATTTCCGGAGGCTCCCATCGAGGCATAAACATCTTCTCCTTTCTATAGGATTATAAAAGGATTGTATATTGCATAGTATGCTATCCGGTAATGCTATGTTCATATATTGGGCAGTAGCTTTATAGGGTATAGCTCCAAGTAATTTTTAATTTTATGGATAAGGTATCTTGAAATTAGAAATAAATAATATGGTGAATATAAAATCTAAGTGCAACACTATGTAAAACAATGAAAAAAACTCATTGTTTAATCATTCGTCATAATGGAAGTATATTCCAAATGACATTGTACCGAAAATTAAGTAAAAACGCAAAATAATCACATTTTTTTGATAAGATTAACCTGAGACTTCTTAGAAAAAAGTAATAATGTATGAAAAAGGTAATATTAGTATATTTATTATTACTAAAATATACATAAATATGACAACTATTCACTATATAGTTAGACTTATAATCAGAAGTATAGGTTGAGCATGCTTTTGTAGGAAGGAGGTTTATTTTTAGAGGATTTATTGGAAAAACAATTCCTTATAAAGAAAAAAGGAGGTTATTTTATGACAACTCCATATTTAGGTGAATTTCTTGGTACGGCTGTTCTAATTTTCTTTGGTAATGGTGTCGTTGCAAACTCTTTACTCAAGTACTCTAAGGCAGAAGGTTCCGGTTGGTTTAACATAATTACTGGCTGGATGGTGGGTGTTGCCATGGGCGTATATGTTGCAATTGCCTGTGGTGCACCCCAAGGTGATATTAACCCGGCTGTGACCTTTGCCAAATTACTTAACGGTGTATATACGACTCCGGAAGCTATTATTATTATGCTTGCGCAAACTGCTGGTGGTTTTGTTGGCGGTTGTCTTACCTATCTGTTTTTCCGGGGGCACTGGGAGGCAACTGAAGATCAGGGTATAAAATTAGGTGTTTTCTGTACAGGTCCGGCCATTCGCAATTATAGTCAAAATCTGCTATGCGAAATTTTGTCAACCACTATGTTTATTTTTGTAATCTTTGCGATGTTCTCCAAACCAGTTGGCGGTATGGCTCCCGGATTTGGACCGTTCATGGTGGCAGTGTTAGTTTGGGGTATGGGTGCCAGCTTAGGTGGTACTACTGGATACGCTTTGAATCCTGCCCGTGATTTGGGACCAAGACTTGCGCATGCTGTTTGCCCGATTCCAGGCAAAGGCTCTTCCGACTGGGCTTATTCCTGGGTTCCTGTAGTTGGACCACTTATTGGCGGTGGTCTCGCGTTTGCCCTCGCTAAAGGAGTAGGTATCCTATAATCAATCAAGTTTATTAAGGGAGGGAGATTACCTCAATAAAGGGGTAGTCTTCTTTTTTTTGTGTGCGCCCAGCATGGGCGCTTACTCGTCGGTGTAAGTCCGATACGGGGGTTGATAGTGCCAACCGTTAGCTTAAGACAAGGGTGTCCATCG
>JAGGAA010000123.1 GCA_017889675.1 Bacillota bacterium
TGTCTCCGATGGTTTACAATGCGTGCAGGCTTATAATCGCAGCAATTTTATCTGTAGCAGTTCTGCTTATTACAAAAACATACAAGCCTATGCCGATAGACGATCTCAAAAAAATAGCAATAATTGGTGGGTTTGCTATTTTCGTTAACCAGGTGCTTATTACATTTGGAATGTCCCAGACTACCGCGGGGAATTCGTCATTAGTACTTGCTACTCTTCCGGTTGAAGTCGCGGTGATAAACAGAATATGTAAGATAGAAGCCATCTCACGGCGTATGACGGCAGGCATTATTACAGGGCTGCTAGGAGTACTCCTTGTTGTAGTGGGCTCGAATAATGAGTTGAGTCTGCTTGGTCCTCATTTAATAGGAGCCTTACTGCTTTTAGTCGGTCAGTTTAGTTACGGCTACTATACAGTATTTATTAAAGAGTTAAATGATAGATACTCTACTTATCAAATTTTTGCTTATATAATGATTTTTAATGCAGTACTATTTCTTATTATTGCACTGCCAGAGCTAAGAAGTACTGATTGGAGTATCATACCAGCGGCGGCTCTGTACAGCATCTTTTTTTCCTCTATGTTTGCTTTAGTCATGGCGAACACGGTGTGGATTTGGGTAGTGGGTAGGTTAGGAAGTACGAAAGCATCACTATCCCAGTATTTGTGTCCGGTTGTATCGATTGCTTTTGCATGGGTTTATTTGGACGAAACTCTTGGAGTTCTCCAATTGGCCGGAGCTGCGGTGATATTATTGGGCTTGTACCTAACTTTACATCACTCGCGCCTGCAGACTGCAAAAGAAGCAGTGGCAAAATAGTAAAGGATTCTGGGGACGGTTATTGACCTGAATAAGACTATGATAATCTAGCATCGAGAAAAATCCGGGAAATACATGGGACCCAAATTGAGCTTAAAGAGATAAGTATTTTTATTCAATTGAAAATTAATAAAATAGTATAGAATCGATAAAATAACCCCGTAGGCGAGCCGTAATAGGCTTACCCTATGGGGTTTAGCTTTATGAGTTCAAGGTTAAGTGGACAATATTTGTTGAGAATTTCTTTTTTAGGGTTGATTTTAAGGTAAAACTAGTTTATATTAGTATCAATCCCCCCCGTAGGGGGTGGGTTATTATCTGCAATATGTCTAACAGGCCATATTGCAGATAATAGTAAACCTGATGGCTATTCATGTGCGGCCTGTCTGAATAGTTATCCGGCTAAAGCATTACAATATGATTGGCAAGCTACAAATGAAGCAGCTCAAAGAGTTAGTACGGTGAATGCAACATTCATGCATGCAGGAAATATATTTTGAAGGAGGAATTTTTAATGGTTAAAAAGATATTACTAGTTGGCGGAGTTGCTGGAGGTGCATCGGCTGCCGCAAGACTCAGAAGATTAGATGAAACGGCCGAAATCATTATGTTTGAGAGAGATCAACATATTTCCTTTGCAAATTGCGGTTTACCATATTATATAGGGGAAAGCATCAAAGAACGAAGTAAGCTTCTGGTGCAGACGCCGCAAAGTATGCAAGAACGATTTAATATTGATGTGCGAATTCATAGCGAAGTAACTAAGCTTAATCCTGACCGAAAAACGGTAACAGTGAACAGTAAAGAACGAGGCATCTATGAAGAATCTTATGACTATCTAGTATTATCTCCAGGGGCTAAAGCGATTAGACCACCCATTCCGGGAATTGATAGCGATAAGATTTTTACTTTAAGAAATATTCCGGATACCGACATTATTAAAAGTTTTGTTGATCAACAGGGAGTCAAGCAGGCTATCGTTATTGGCGGCGGCTTTATCGGTGTGGAGATGGCGGAAAACCTAAAAGACCGGGGGCTAGAAGTAACCCTCGTAGAAGCGGCGCCTCATATCTTGCCACCCTTTGATACTGATATGGCAGTTGTCGTTGAAAAGGAATTAGCGGATAATGGCGTAAGGCTATTACTAAATGACGGTATAAAATCCTTTGAAGAGAAAGTCAGTAATATCAAAATAGTATTAAACAGTGGTAAATCACTTACTGCTGATGTGGTTATTCTAGCTATCGGAGTAACACCAGACACTGGGTTTCTCAAGGACAGTGGTATTAAATTAGGAGATAGAGGACACATCATTGTTAACGATAAATTGGAAACTTCTTGCCCAGGTGTTTATGCCGTAGGCGATGCAATTGAAGTTGTCGACTTTGTAACGAAACAAAAGGTGGCAATTCCTTTGGCCGGTCCAGCTAACAAGCAAGGAAGGATTGCTGCCGATAATATCGCAGGACTAACTTCCACTTATAAAGGTACGCAGGGAACCTCTATACTCAAGGTTTTCAGTCTAACAGCTGCAAGTACAGGTAGTAACGAAAGAACACTCAAACGACTAACTATTCCCTACAAGGTAATCTTCGTGCATCCTGTATCCCATGCTTCCTACTATCCGGGCGCATTGCCTTTGTCGCTAAAGCTTATTTTTAATGAGACAGGTATCATTTTGGGTGCGCAGGCAGTTGGCTCTGACGGCGTAGATAAACGTATTGACGTAATTGCTACTGTAATTCGACTTAACGGAAAAGTATCGGATTTGACAGAACTTGAACTTTGTTATGCACCGCCGTTTTCTTCGGCCAAAGACCCTGTGAATATGGCCGGATATGTAGCAGAAAATGTTTTGGCAGGTCGTGTAGAAACATTTACCTACGAAGAACTGGACAATTACGATAAAGAGAGTACACAATTACTGGATGTAAGAAGTGAACTTGAATTCCAAAATGGCCACCTGGAAGGAGCCGTTAACATCTCTGTAGATAATCTAAGAAAAGAATTAGACAAACTAGACAAAAATAAACCGATCTTAGCTTACTGCCAGGTAGGTTTGCGGGGATATATCGCTTCTAGAATTTTAACCCAACATGGATTTAATGTTAAAAATATGACTGGCGGTTATAAATCGGTTTCTGCATTGCGCTTCAAACCAGGTACTACCACTGGTGGCTCTGAGAATAAATTAGTTGTAGATCCAGATACACAGCTTATCAAAGAAGAGAACTTACAAACAAAAGAATATGATAAATTCTTGGATGCGTGCGGTCTAAGCTGCCCAGGCCCTTTAATGCAGGTTAAAGCATCGCTTGACGAAATGAGCAACAATCAAATCCTTAAAGTAGTTGCTTCCGATCCTGGGTTCTATGAAGATATTAAAGCTTGGTGTCAGCGAACTAATAATGTGTTACTTGATGTGAAGAAAGAGCGGAATACCATTGTAGCATTTGTAAAAAAAAATAGTGATGCCAGGCATATAAATAAGCCAGTTGACAACTTGCCAGTCAAAGACAACAAAACCATAGTTGTATTCAGTGGAGAACTTGACAAAGCTATGGCTGCCTTTATCATAGCCAACGGCGCCGCTTCGATGGGGAAAAAGGTAACTATGTTTTTCACCTTCTGGGGTTTAAATATTTTAAGAAAAACCGAACATGTTCCTGTAAAGAAAGGGTTTATCGATAAAATGTTTGGTCTAATGATGCCCAAGGGCAGTAAAGAGCTAAAACTCTCCAATATGCATATGATGGGGATGGGGAGTAAAATGATGCGAATGGTGATGAAAAACAAGAACGTGAGTTCACTTGAAGACCTTATTAAAGCGGCGCAAGACTCAGGGATAGAGATAGTTGCTTGCCAAATGTCCATGGATGTTATGGGACTGCATCCAGAAGAACTACTTGACGGTGTTAAGTTTGGTGGTGTTGGTTATTATCTTAATGAAGCAGAAGATTCCAATGTAAATTTATTTTTATAAGCGTCAGTTTTATTAGAAAAATAGTGCAATGTGCATTATACCAAATAAAGGAACACAACTGAAAATTGTGTTCCCTTTATTTTTTGGCGCGAATATTATATGGTAACAACTTTTCTGAAATCCCTTTTAATACCCGGTTCACCCGGTTCCATAAGGTGGTTGCATATATGATGATTGGTAATGCCACGATATCGTTTGAAACACAAGGACCTTCTAATCAATCATCCATTAATACTCATGCAGTTCATGTTGAAAAAATTGCGTTATTGTTTGGTAAAGCTATAGGATTAAGGGCTCATGCTCTATCAATTTTGAGTTGGGGCTGTTTTTTGCATGATGCTGGAAAAATTTATCTTCCCCAGTCATATTTTGAACAGGCTATCCTGTCGCCTGATGATTATGAAGAGATAAAAAGACACCCTGGGCTTGGATATATTGCCCTGAGGAATATCGATTTTAATAAAGATGCATTGGAAATTGTGCTTTATCATCATGAAAGATATGACGGAACAGGCTATCCATTTGGTCTTAAAGGGGAAGAAATTCCGTTAGCCGCCAGGATATGTGCTCTTGCAGATTCCTTTGAGGTGATGTTTTGGGGACGTAATTATCAAAGGTATAAGACTTATCCGGAGATAATTGCTGATATCTCTGCAAATAGTGGTACACAATTTGATCCGGAACTAGCCGATCGATTTATAAAATTTTTAGACCGGTAGTAGTAGTTCAAACTTACCTCGGTCAAAGGGATATGAAACTAATTTTGTGGAGAAGAGTAAATAAAGACGTTTGAAATGCATAAACGGCGACTATTAGTCGCCGCTATGCATTAAAGAAGGATACAAATAGGGAGAAGGCGATTGATCTATTTAAGAACGTTACCGTTTGCCGCCGCAGCCACCACCGCAATCTTTTTCATTACGGCGTTCTTCTACGTTAGCTAACTCCCGGGCGAATTCGAGGTTCTTGTGGTTCCTCTCATTACGGCACTGTTCGTTATTTTCATTCCGGTTTTCGTTTTTCATAGAATCACCTCCAACAATATTTTACCCTTATGAAGGACAATAATAACTGGTAAATTTTAAATGCGAGGGCAAAATATCTCAATGCGGGTACCATTAATCTATTTGCTGGTAGTATTTTACAATACGTCTAAAACCTCATTAATGTCAGGCAACTGTGAGGAAGGGTAAACTTTTATCCACATAACTTTGCCGTTTTCATCGACAACGATGTTAGCCCGTTCGGAATAGCCATCTTGCTCACGAAATATTCCATAATCCATGGCGACCTTGCCATGCGGCCAAAAGTTGGCTAGAATGCGTACCATCTTTAACTGTATAGCCTCAGCCCACATTTTTTTGCAGGGTGTGGGGTCAACACTAAAGCCCATGGGTACAGTGTTGAGGTTTTGGAAGGCCTGGTAGTTAGTCTCAAGAGCGCGCATTTGATCGGTACAGACAGGTGTCCAAGCCAAAGGATGCCAAGAAAGAAGTACTTTTTTGCCGCGATAGTTTGTTAGAGTAACGTATTGTTCGTTGTTATCAGTCAAAGTAAAGTTTGGCGCCTCATCGCCAACGGAAATAAGTTTCATAACGCAACCCCTTTTGATTTAGTTACTTGTAGTATACCCTAAAATACAGGCTTGCTATGTGTAAGTTCTAAACGGCATGGCTCTGCTAAGGATGGCCGACGTTCAGTTTGAGGTAGGGCTGCCGGTCACAAGAAGTCAACTACTTTTCGGTTCAGGCCCTACAAAGAAAAATGGTTGAAATTGTCGTAATCCCAGTTGACAATAATGAAAACAACTGGTATAGTAATAATTCCGAGGACGCGGGAGTGGCGGAACTGGCAGACGCACTAGACTTAGGATCTAGCGCCGTGAGGCGTGCAGGTTCAATTCCTGTCTCCCGCACCATAAGCA
>JAGGAA010000365.1 GCA_017889675.1 Bacillota bacterium
GTAGCGGCTGAAAACGCAATGGGGCTGAATTCGGTTATGGATTATAGCGCAATACCTAGTTGCATATTTACCACACCCGAAATCGCGATGGTTGGTTTGACCGAAGAAGCAGCAAAGGCGCAAAATCTTGAGTTCAAGTCCAGTAAATTTAACTTTGCCGCCAATGGTAAAGCGGTAACAATGGGCGAAACTGATGGACTGGTGAAGATTATTGCCGAGACAGCTACCGGCAGAGTGGTGGGAATGCATATTATGGGGCCGCATGCCAGTGACCTTATTATGGAAGGTACCCTGGCAATTAGAAATAGATTAACAGCCCAAGACATTGCTCATACCATTCACCCCCATCCCACATTGTCAGAAAGTATTATGGAAAGTGCGCACGGCATTTATGGTGAGATTATTCACCAGGCTAAGCTGAAGTTAAAGAAGTAACCATAAATTGCTTGACTTTTTATATGTTTAATCATACAATTTAGGTAATTACATAAGGAACAGGTGCCCGATTGGGCTTAATAGGGAAGCCGGTTAAAAGCCGGCACGGTCCCGCCGCTGTGATGGAGAGCCAATTTGCAACAAGCCACTGAAATTGACACTATTTTGGGAAGGCGCAAATTAGCAATGATCCTAAGTCAGAAGAACTGCCTGTTTAACAATCACCGTTTAACCTACGAGCGATGGGGAGGGGATTTGTGTGCCAACTTTAGGCAAACAATCTCTGTTATCCCCATTGGGTGGTAACAGAGATTTTATTACGTTAAGGAGTTGTTTATAATATGGCAGGAATTTTTTACGGCGTCGGCGTAGGGCCTGGCGATCCCGAATTACTAACTTTGAAAGCAATTAACGCTATTAAAACAGCAGATGTAATTATTGCTCCCCGGACAGAGAAAAAGGACGAAAGCACGGCAATGTCTATCGCCCGGCCTTATATTCAGGAAGCCAGCGAGATTTTGGAATTGGTATTTCCAATGAATTATAATGTGCAAGCTCTGTCAGATGCCTGGGTGAACAATAAAAAGACCATCCTGGCTCTATTGGATGCCGGTAAAAAAGTGGTCTTTCTGACATTGGGTGATCCTATGCTCTACAGTACCTATATGTATGTGCAACGCTTACTGGAAGATTCCGGTCATGAGATTATCAATATTCCGGGAGTTAACTCCTTTTCAGCCATTGGCAACCGTTTGGGGGTGGCGCTCGCGGAAGGCGGCGATATTCTGAGCATTGTGCCAGCGACCATTGATAATGAACGGTTAGAAAGGGTACTGGCTGTCTCAGACAATGTTGTACTTATGAAAGTATACAAAAACTTTAACGAGATTGTTGAAAAACTGCATAAACATGGCATGGTAGAAAACGCTGTTATGGTTTCCAAATGTGGTTTGGAAGGCGAAGAAATCATCTATGATCTAGCTGCTAACGGCAGTAAAAAAGTGAACTATCTGTCAACCATCCTAACGAAACGCTCCAAAGTGAGTAAACACGCACTGGCATGAGCAACGGCTCGCTAACAGCGCTGCTTCAACGCAAGCAAGCTAAGGTTCGGTTGGCAGGGTTCGTCCTCTTAGCCGCTATGGTGCTGTTTACCTTAGCGGCTATCGGGTTTGGTCGGGCAGATATTAGTATGGCTGATGCGGCTGCTGTAATCTATGGCCAATTGACAGGTAGTCCGGAGGCTTATGCTCATATCAATGCCGCCAAGATGGCTATTATTTGGGATATCCGTCTGCCGCGTATTTTGGCTGCTATTGCAGTTGGCGGGGGACTGGCAGTTGCCGGTGTTGTCTTTCAGGCGCTGTTAATGAATCCACTTGCTGATTCGTATACTATGGGCGTATCAACCGGAGCAGCATTTGGTGCTAGTGTGGCCATTTATCTCAATATCTTTACGCAAGGTGGCTTGCCGGTAACCTTATTTGCTTTCGGCGGGGCGGTGGCAACCTTGCTTATCGTTATGTCGATGGCCCGGGTAGGTGGCTATGTATCATCAGCCAACCTAGTGATTGCCGGGATTATTGTCAGCAGCATCAACAGGTATCTGCTATTGTCTCCTGGCTTATTGGCAGTCTGGCCGCGAAAAGCTGGGAACATGTGCTGTATGGCTGGCCGTTGATACTGGCTGCCTGTTTTCTTTGCTATTATTATGCCGAAGATTTGAATATTGTCTCCTTGGGTGACAAGGAAGCTCGAAGCCTGGGTATTAACGCCTCTCGCCTCAGAACAGTGCTGTTAGCTGCCGGCGCGCTGATTACGGCAGTATGTGTCGCTATTGGCGGTATCATTGGTTTTGTTGGCCTTATTGTACCGCATATGGTTAGGATGCTGACAGGATCAGATAATAAGGCGCTCATCCCGCTGTGTGGCTTAACAGGTGGGATATTATTATTAACAGCTGATACCTTTGGCCGGTCAGTAGGCAATATTGAGATACCTGTTGGGGTATTGACGACCCTTTTGGGTGGTCCGTTTTTTGTCTATATTTTTAGGATGCGTAACAAGACGCTTGGGTAGGAGCGTACTATGATAAAAGTTAAAAACATACAATTTGGCTATGCGGCCAAGCCTGTGCTCAAGGATATTACCCTAAGCATTAACCAAGGGAGCTTTTGTGGCATTGTTGGTCCTAATGGCTCAGGTAAGACGACACTGTTAAACCTTATTACTGGGCAACTCCAAGCAGCTTCAGGCAATATCAGCATTAAGGGGCGGGATATCGGTTCTTACAAGATTGAAGAACTGGCCCGCCATATTGCTGTTATGCCGCAAAACATGGATATCAAATTCCCCTATACTTGTCTGGAAATTGTTGGCATGGGTCGCACTCCCTATAAAACAAGGCTGCAAGGTCTGACTGATCAAGACGTTGCGATTATTGAAAATGCCATGAGGCTTACCGATACACTTGATTTTGCCGGACGGCTAGTAACAGAGTTAAGCGGCGGGGAACGCCAGCGGGTACTATTTGCTAAGGCTTTGGCTCAGCAGCCGGAAGTTTTATTTTTAGATGAAGCTTTTTCCAATATGGATATCTACTATAG
>JAGGAA010000124.1 GCA_017889675.1 Bacillota bacterium
ATCAGCTCCCGATTGCCGCTTTTTATCGCCGGGGTCAGTGCCATGACTGTAAGTTCGGTTTTACGTGCTTCCAACCAGTCCCCAATGCCGCTGGCTGAAGTATCAGTCTGATTTGTTATCTCTTTGGTAATGCTTTCGGTAATAATTCCCCGAGCCTTCCAGTAATTAATTCCCCCTAGCACACTGAGCGCAACTAAAAAAATAGTCAGCACAGTTATTGTCAGTTTGGTCTGGATACTTTTTATCAAATTTCTCGCCTCATTCTTTTAACAATACTTTTTGATCTGTCCCGCCTCTGGCATTAATATTTATCATTCTCTCAACAACACCATTTCGATGTCCGATTAAAAAGTTTGTCATGTTCGCGGCGGCACAAGCGTGGTTTGGAATAACCTCAATTTTATCGCCGACTTTTAAGTCTGTATGTTTAGTTGCTATGATTTTGCCAACTTCTTCGGATAACCCTTCCACAATTAATTCAGGGTGATTTTTTATAATGCCATAACCGTTTACCAAGGAAGCGCTGTGTGCCCCCTTGTCTAAACCGAAACACTTGCTTCCTGCGTCCATAATGAAAAGATTTTCGCTTGGATTAGCAATGATAGTTGCCAAAACAGTTAGTGAGCACCTTTCATTTGGTACTATGGCTAGGGCTACTTGTATAGCATCATAGAAAACATAGTTTCCGGGTCGTAGAGTGGTAACCGTATTATTTTGAACTACAAACGGCAGCGTCGGCGTACTGCCTGTAGCAACAATTTTTACAGCAAATCCCGCTTTAGACAACAGATTTTTTGCAATTTCTAGGGCATCGGTCTCCTCTTGGGCTACTTTTTCAATCTCTGACAAACAGCTTATTCCATAAACATGCCCTGGATGAGTTGCAATTCCTTTAAAATCCAAAGCAGCTAAATTACTTATTGATTGGGCAAATTCTAAAACCTTATCCGGTTTTACACCAAATCTATGCAACCCGCAATCAATGATAATCAGATAATCCATTCTAAGGTTTTCCTTTGCAAGCAGGTCTTGCATTTGCGAAGCTGCTTCAAAACCATCAAAACTTATAATAATGTGAGCTTTTTTGGCTAGTTCAATGACTCTAGCGATATTCTCAGCGGCTGCAATCGGGTATGCCAGCACAATTTCTTTAAAACCATGTTCCACTAGTTTTTCCGCTTCATCCAATGTTCCTACTAAGAAGCTGGCAGCACCATGTGCCTGTTGCATTGTGGCAACCTCAATACTTTTATGTGTTTTCACCATTGGGCAGAGTTCTTTACCATTTACTTTGCATAACTCTGCCGTTTCCTTAATATTTTGCTCGAATTTATCCAAATCGACTAAAAAACTGGGAGTAGTCAGTTGGTTCGTCTTTAGCATATTGAAGCACCTCCAATGAGTGTGAAATCATTAATATTTTTAATAAAAATTGTTGTTTTAACTACATCTGCAGTGGTACTTCCTTCGGCGGCTAAAATAGCTTTTACATTAGCCAATGATTGTTCTGTTTGTATTCTCATGCCTGATAATACAAGCCCCCCTTCTTCTTTCAGGCACAATACATTTACTATTTAATATCTTCACAGCTTTACTGCTGCTTGTACGCCCTGACAGTAAAATTCATCCATTTCTGCCTTAGGAACCATGTTTCCCCCTGTTGCCCAGATAATTTGTGTAGCGTTAGACATTTTGTCTATAAGATTTCTTTCCTTGAGAAATCTTCTTCCCGATTGTGTTGCAAGCAATTGCAGCGGGCCGTCGAATCCAGCTAAGGCAGATGGTTCTAAAAACTTGTTTTCCGAGTCTGCTAACATTCTTAACAACAGATAGAGTTGCTCATCTTGCACAGTAAATACACCGGCAATATCTCGTTCCAATGTTTTTCCTACCAACCCAGATGGTCTGCCTACAGCCAGCCCGTCCGCGGCCGTTCGATTATCAATACCAAAATCCTGAACAGATATTTTTTCGTGCATCCCTGTCATTAACCCAAGCAACATTGCCGGTGAATGAGTTGGTTCTGCAAAAAAGCAATGGACATGCTCTTTAAATATCGACTTTAGGCCGAAAGTAACCCCACCCGGCCCTCCTCCCACACCACATGGTAAATATACAAAGAGAGGATGCTCTTCATCGACGACAATATTAAGATTGCTTAACTGCTGCTGCAATCTTTTAGCGGCTACCGCATATCCCAGGAAAAGATTCCGCGAGTTCTCATCATCAATAAAGTAGCTCATAGAATCCTTTTCCGCTTCCTTACGCCCAGCTTCAACCGCCTTGGAATAATCCGAAGCGTGTTCAATTACGGTAACGCCTTTGCTCCGGAGCATATTCTTCTTCCAATGTTTGGCATCCATAGACATATGTACGACTACCCGAAACCCCAATGCTGCTCCCATAATTCCAATGCTCAGACCTAGATTTCCCGTTGAACCAACAACAATGGAGTATTTTGCAAACAAATTCCGATAATTATCGTTTATTAATACTGAATAATCATCTGTCCACGAAAATCCAATATGCTTCATCGCAATAGTTTCCGCCAGGTAAAGCACTTCATAAACACCGCCCCGGGCTTTTATCGACCCGGAAATAGGAAGATGACTGTCTAATTTGGTGTATAGCGTTCCAGAAATTTGGATTCCATATAAGTCGCTAAGTTTTTGCTGCATGGCAGGAATACGTTCAAGCGGAGATTCAATAATGCCATTATGACTGTAGGTTTCCGGAAAAGCCTTCATAATATATGGAGCAAACCTTGCGAGTCTTGCCTCTGCATCATTCATGTCCTCTGCCGTTATAGAACGTGGCTTTTCTCCTTGTTTGTTTCCATAAAGTGAATTCGTCCAAAATACCGCACGGGTATTCATAATATCTTCCATAAGTGGATATTTCGTTTTCCATTCTTCAAAATTTTTTTCAAGAAAAGTAAAATTGTTCATATAGCAGCCTCCCATAATTGAAAATTAAGAAAAACTAAATATCGAACTCTAACAAAGATATCAATATCTTCTCCTTAAAATCATTTAACTATATTTTATTTTTTTAAAACAATTAAATTATATTTAACTATTTAATTACATTTAATATACATCATGTCCATAATATTTGCAATACTTTTAAAGATAAATTGATTAAAATATTTCGAATTCTAAACAATGCTATAAGGCTAAAGTGGTAACCGTTCTTAAGCGAATTCAGCCGACATAAGCCAAAAAGTGAAAAATTACAACAATAGAACTTAATAGTTGTGAAGCAACATAGGTTCTGCTAATATTAAATTGTATTAAACGTAAAATACTCTTATTAGGAGAATGTGGTTAAATGCAAAATACTGATGACAGTGTAGAACTAGGACAGAGAATTGCTGCTGCGCGAGCCAGCAAAAATCTCAATCTTCGCCAGCTGGCGGAAAAAATCAACGTTACCTCTTCCTTGTTAAGTCAAATTGAACGCGGACTTGCAAATCCATCACTCAATACGCTTCGCATGATTGCAGTCTCATTGGATGTACCACTTTTTAGTCTTTTTATCGAGCCTGCAACTGTTAATAATTTAATTACCCGCACCAACAATCGAAAAAAAATTATATTCCCTCATAGTAATTGGGAATATACGTTGCTTTCCCCAGACCTAAACGGAGCAATCGAAATGGTTTTAATGACTATTCCTCCCCGATCCCAGTCCTCTCAAATGCCCTTATCCCATAAAGGTGAGGAAATTGCATATGTATTGTCAGGGACGCTCACACTATATCTAGGGGACTCTGTCGAAAAACTTGCAGAAGGCGATAGTGTAAAAATCCTCCCCTGTTTGCCTCATATGTGGGAAAATCATAATGAAACGGAGGCGACCGTGATCTTCGCCGTAACTCCGCCAAGTTTCTAACTGTCAATAATCGAGTAGGATACGGTGACTAACCGCCGTCCTCTCACACCACCGTACGTACCGTTCGGTATACGGCGGTTCAGTAAGTTTTAAATGGAGCTGGCATTATGCTGGCTCTTTTCCTTTCGGCGTATGACCACTACTTAGCACTTCCGTATTACCTCAAGGTTCCACCTTTACTTCATTACGGATAGTCCTACACTGGGCGCACGCAAAATGCCGCATTTTATAAAAATACGGCATTTTAGGTGTACAACTTTATTATTCTTGAATACAATCGTTATTTGTTTTAGCTTGCGCGCAAGCTAAAGTATCATCTACTGCGGAAACCCATTACAACCATGTTTTGTACTGTAATGTAACTCCTTTATGGTCTATCTTTTTTAATGCATTATGTTTTGCCCTAAACTTGATGTCCCGTTTCCCAAAACTTTTTGGAACTGTGTAATGTCTAATTCGTGTTCCCATTTTGAAACAACTATAGTTGCTATCCCATTTCCTACCAAATTAGTCAAAGCCCTTCCCATCGACAAAAAGCGGTCAATACCAAAAATCACACCCAATGCCGCTACTGGAATGCCCGGTACTGTTGACAATGTTGCAGCCAATACAATAAACCCGGCACCGGTTACTCCTGATGCTCCTTTAGAAGTCACAAGCAATACTGCCAATATCGTTATTTCCTCAATTGCTGCAAGATTAGCATTCGTCGCCTGTGCTAGAAAGATAGCCGCCATAGTCAAATAAATAGAGGTACCATCCAAATTAAAAGAATATCCTGTCGGAATTACAAGTCCGACAACTGACTTGGAACAGCCCAGGTTTTCCATCTTTTCCATCATGCGTGGCAAAACGCTTTCGGACGACGATGTTCCTAATACAATCACAAGTTCTTCTTTGATATAGGCTATGTATTTTAAAAGACTAAATCCCGCCCACTTGGCCACCGGCCCCATGACTACAAAAACAAAAATAATACAAGTCATATAGAAAACAGCCAGCAATTTTACCAGTGGTCCTAAAGAAGCGATCCCATATTTGCCAATGGTAAACGCTATTGCGCCAAATACACCAATCGATGCACCCTTCATAATAATGTCTACTATTCCAAAAAGAGTGTTGGAAACTTGATCAATAACACGAAACAAAAATTTTCCCTTTTGCCCCATTGCTGACAAGGCCCCACCGAACAGCAGAGAAAATAAGAGTATCTGCAAAATTTCTCCTTTAGCAAAAGCATCTACTACAGTTATTGGAATAATATTCATAAAAAAATTGCTTGAACTTTGGGATTTTACAGCATTAGTATACACCGAGACTGTATCGGCATCCAGACTGGAAACATCTATATTCATTCCTGTCCCCGGCTGTAATAGAGTAACGGCTGCCCAGCCAAAAAATAATGCAAATGTCGTAATACCTTCGAAATAAATCAGGGCTTTCATACCCACTCGTCCAACTTTTTTCATATCTCCCATTCCAGCGATACCAGTGACAATCGTGCAAAAAATAATTGGACCGATAAGCATCTTAATAAGTTTGATGAATGCATCACCAAGAGGCTTCATACTCGTACCAAAAGACGGATAGATATATCCCACCACAATTCCTGCTACAATGGCAACCCACACTTGAAAAAGCAGGGATTGGTAAAATTTAGTTTTTTGGGCAACTATATTTGCTTGATTATTTTGTATTTTAGATCTCACTATTATGCTCCTCCTTGTACGACGCCATAAATCTGCCGTATTTCTTAAAGTTACAAATTTTTGCTGTAATAACTTCAATGAACCATAGCTGTATATTGTTGCAAACTTCCTGCTCATGGCCAGTATTAAATCGGCTTCCGTAACTTTAGGATAATGGATCGAGTAAATCAATACTTCCGATTTACTCGATCCGCCTCTGGCTTTCGGTCTGGCAATCGGCAAGGCTCTACCATGCGCGGAATTAACTGTATTAAAATTCAAATACCCTAATGCACGGGAAGAACAACCGATACCTGAAACAACTGTTCTATCCTGTTCAAGCTGAATTTTATCACTTGCTTTTACAATGGCCACTGTAGTACCCGTTTACTAACTCTGCACATGACCTCATAGGGAATTGACTCTACTTTAGCAGCTACATTCTCTATCGGCACTTGTTTTTTTCCAAATAATACGACTTAATCACCAACTTTTACATATTTCTTATTCGACGTCCAAATTAATTGTACATAAGGCTAATAATTTTGCCCGCTCAAACAAGCTTTCCACAATGGCGAACTCTTCCGGGCTATGGTTTCTACCGCCCTTAACCCCCATGGCGCAAACAGTGGGTACGCCGGCCATCACGCTGTACGCCGAATCTGACCCGCCGCCGACCAATTTTGCATACGGTGTCCCCAGCTCCATTTCCTTGTAGGTTTTTTTGACGATGGAAAAAAGTTCATCAACACCTGATGTTCTTTTCATCGGGGCAATACCCGGAATCTCAGCAACCGTGGTAGTCGTCCCCTGGACATAGGTTTTAGCAGCGACTTCCTGCACTTGTCGGCGGATCTCCGGCAATAATGCAGGCTCAAGATACCGAACATCCACGACGATTTTCGCCTGACCTGGTACTGCATTGGGGACTGTCCCCCCCTGAATCAGACCGACATTAAACGTTGTACCGGTTTCCCAGTTTGTCAAATTCTGAATATCGATTACTTTGTGGGCTATTTCCAAAATGGCACTCCGCCCGTTTTCTGGCTCGTTGCCAGCGTGTACAGCAACACCTTTAATTTCTATTTCAAATAAAGCGCTCCCCTTTCTCCCGACAACGATCGCATCATCCGCAAATCCTGTTTCACAGTTAAACGCAGCTGCCGCTCCCCGTGCTTCTGCCATAAATGCGTCAGCTGCATTGGATTTCACATGGGCTATCTCTTCATCACCAGCCAAAATCATCTTCAGCGGCCGTGCACTGTATTGGGCTGCCTGCAGCGCCTTCATGGCATATAGTGCAGCCACAATCCCGCCTTTCATATC
>JAGGAA010000125.1 GCA_017889675.1 Bacillota bacterium
CAGACAGGAAGCCATTGAACGGATGAAACGGGCGCTGAGCGAATACGTTATTGAAGGCGTGCATACCACGATTCCCTTTCATCAAAAACTACTGAATCACCCCGTGTTTATTAAAGGTGAGGTGACAACAGGTTTTTTGGAAACATATGGGGATATAATGGAAGAGTAGACAGACATAAAGATAACAACTTCGGTGTGTTAGCATAAAAGCGAGGCCTGAACCACTTTAAATGGTTCAGGCCTCACTTTTTATGCTATGTATATAGAGAGAGAGGTTTACCAATGGCGCTACTGAAGGTGCTATTACGTTCTTTCCACAAATGCCAACCGTATTCCCAGAGCAATTAAAATCGAACCTAAGGTACGGTCAAGCCAAGAGCTAATCAATTGATTTCTCCTTAGACAACCAGTGATTTTGGCAGCTAGAAAAACAAAAGAGAATTCGACGACAAAGCCCATTAGAATAACAAGAAGGCCTAGTCCAAATAACTGAAGTGGTATGACCCCTATTTCCGGACGAATAAATTGCGGTAAGAAAGCCATAAAGAAGATAGCGGCCTTTGGATTTAAAATATCAACAAGCATTCCTTGTTTAAATGCAGACCATGAGGATATTTCTACTGTTTTTTCTGCAGAAAATTCTGGGATAGTTCCGGCGCTGCGCAAAGTTTTGATTCCTAAGTAGATTAAATAGGCAGCTCCTACGTACTTTACGATGGAAAAGGCAATAGCTGAGGTTGCGAGAATCGCAGAAAGCCCCAATGCGGCAGCAGTCACATGTACTAAAGCACCAGTACCGACGCCAAGCGAAGAAGCCATGCCTGCGTTTTTACCACAAGCGATTGTTCGGGAGAGTATGTAGAATAAATCAGGTCCTGGTGAAATGTTAATGGCTAGTGAAGCTGAAAGGAATAGTATCCAATAGGTAAGATCATCCAATAAGTTTCGCCTCCGAGTTTTATTTTCCAGATGGAAAGGTTAACTTTCCCTAGATAGAATGACTTTTATTTAAGCCACAGTTAATGAACCGGCGTAATTCTGAAAGACCCAGCATATTCCATCACGGTTACTATTATACACGATTAATACCCCAATTAAAAATGAGCAGCTTGTGACATAACGGTAAATAACTTAAGTTTCGCACCCCAAGACATAGGGGACCGTTGGAGGACGTCAGACTGTGAGAAAACAGAAATCACTAATTTAAATTCTCCACTTTAGCATCAAAATTGCCTAGTTCGAGGCTTCGAGAAGATAAAATTGGATCGAAAACGCCATTCATTCCCCACTTTTAGGTAAATATTAAAAGGAATGCATGGTTTTCGCACAACCTGACGTTTCCTTTTTGTCATAATAAAGTTGTCAATATAGGAACGTCCCTGCTGTCACCTGTTGCTGATTTGCACCTTCGACAATTTCCCGAAATTCTTTTCACATTGTTCCACTTGCCCGGAACAATTGCAAAAACCACCAGTCGAGGAGAAGCCATATTTCCAATTCTGAGGTCTTATATCTGAATGGGGAAAATTATAGGAAAGGGATTGACGAAATAATTTCTATAATTTATAATCTGAGTTTTGCAGTAAAGGAAGCAAAAAAAGCTCTACTATCCCAGTACCCCTCGTAACCCCCGTAACCCCCGTAACCCTCGGCCTTTGCCGGAAAAAGCGTTCCGCAGGAGAAAAGCTGGGCGGTATTCCGTTAAAAAATCCGTACTGTTTGAGTGTAGCGAGTTTACGGATTTTAGGAATATCGCCCGGCTTTTCAGCTTTTGGAGGCTCAGGGCCTAGACTTTTTGTTACTTTTGGGGCAATGCCAAAAGTAAACCCCTTCGTACAACAGCAAGATAATCTGCAGTTGCACGTCGGAGTATTAGGGATGGTCTGCCGGTATTCAGTCCATAGCAGGTATTGCCCCTGCCAATTTGAATGTAAAATTTGGTGTTTCCACATGGCTTTATTGTTCATTTATGAGCAGATTGTTAAGGAACAGTGCTCACAGACGATATCACCATTCCCTTGTCTTCTCCGGAAAAATTGTATGGGATAAAGGGATAGGTTTACTGTCCCAGTCCTTGTTATTGTCTTAACTATTGCCACCAGCAGGCCTGATACCACCGGGACATAGTGTCTGTCCCTTTCATTTTGCGGGAGGGACGGGGGTTGCCGGGGTACCACCTGAAAATTGCAAGGCATTGCAATTCAAACCTCAAACCAACTAATCTGACAGTTTTAAAACCCTTTTCTGACATCAAGTTAGGGTGCACTTCAATCTGACACGGAAGTTACAGTAAAAGCATGTTTTCGGAAGGTCAATGCTGACGAGTAGTTTCTAGGAACCAGTCATACAGGTCACGGTTTTCATATGCTTCTTTGCCGATGTAGTGCCCTTTGCCATGTAAGACTGTAAAACGTGGCGACGCTCCTTGCGCACGAAGTGCGTTAATCATAGCTTCATCATCTGTTAGGGGGCATATTGTATCTTGGTCACCGTGGAAAGCCCAGATAGGCATAGATATAAACCGTTTATTCCAAATATCCGGAATTTCCGGACTCGCGGCCATAGGGGCGACTGCTGCAAAGTATCCCGGGTGCCGGGCAACCAGATGCCACGTACCGTTACCGCCCATGCTTGTCCCAGTAAGATAAACCCGGTCCGGATCTATTTTGTATTTTTTTATAACATCGTCCAAAAGTGCAGCTAAAATGTCTGCTTTGGTTGTCCAGGTTTCTTCCTCCGGACATTGAGGGGCAAGCACAACAAAAGGAAAATCTTTTTGCTCTTCTGCAATCAAGGGAGGTCCATAGCTCTTAACTAAGTCTAGGTTCTGCCCTCGTCCAGAGCCTCCATGCAGAAAGAGAATCATTGGCCACGGGCGGTCTATTCGGGAGTAGTCGGCAGGAAGAACTAGCATGTACTGTAATGTCATACCGTTATATGAAAAAGTATCTCTTTGTTCGATATTGTTTTTCCCAGCGTTTTCCTCCGACTTTAAGTCCTGTGCATTGGTATTGGCTATTAGTCCTACGTTAAGGACAAGGGACAACAATGTAACCAATACGTATTTCATAAAAAATCCCTCCTTATGATCTATAGTTGTATACTACTGGAACTTATTGTAGATAGCAATAACAATTGTCTTATAAGTTCATTACAAAGTAATTCGACTATCCACTTGCCCGGAACAAATGCAAAAACCATCAGCCGAGGAGAAGCCATATTTCCAATTCTGAGGTGTTATATCTGAATAGAGAAAATTATAGGAAAGGGATTGACGAAATAATTTCTATAATTTATAATAGACTTAAAGTTCGAAAAATTACATCATATTACTATTTGTTATGCCTATAGCTATTAGATATTAGGGGGCAAAACTCTTTTTGAGTTTTGTCCTTTTTTATTTGGCCCAATTGCTGCTGTCCATCCTATTCAGGCCAAGCATATCCCAAAATCATTCAAATCAAGGGAGGAGGAAGAGTGACCTGTACTTGCAAAAGAGATAAAGGGTTTGTAAAGTTCGTAAAAGTTTGGGGGAAATATGATGACAACACCAACAGTAGATCTTGAGAAGCTTTGTCCGGAAAAATCAGGACTTAAACGTGATATGAAGTCGCGTCATCTCATGATGATTTCTATTGGAGGAACGATTGGCACAGGGCTATTTATGGGTTCAGGACAGGTAATCAGCCAAGCCGGTCCATTCGGCGCTATTTTAGCCTATTTATTTGGCGGTTTTGTAATGTATTTAGCACTACTTTGTTTGGGTGAATTGGCAGTGGCCATGCCTGTGGCCGGATCATTCCAGACCTATGCCTCACGCTTTATTTCGCCTGGTGTCGGTTTTACCGTCGGCTGGTTGTATTGGATTAACTGGGCGGTTTGTATTGCCGCAGATTTTACTGCTGCCGGTATTATTATGGCAGCCTGGTTTCCGCAGGTGGCTGTTTGGATTTGGTGCGCCATCTTTGCGGTGGTGTTAGCCGCGTTGAATTTGATTTCAGTCAAGGTGTACGGAGAAACTGAATTTTGGTTTGCTAGTATAAAAGTAGTGGCTATTGTCGGCTTTATTATCGCTGGTGCCGGCTTAATGTTTGGCTTTGCCGGTCGGGAAGGCGCAATAGGCTTATCAAATTTTGGTATAGGCTCCGGTCTTTTTCCTAACGGTGGCTGGGCTGTATTTTTAACCATGATTACGGTAGTATATTCCTTTCAAGGATCAGAATTGGTCGGAATTGCAGCAGGCGAATGTGAGAATCCCGGCAAAAATGTGCCGCGTGTCATTAAAGGCATCGCTCTGCGGATTGTGCTTTTCTATGTGCTTGCCATGATTGTTTTGGCTGCTACTATTCCATTCCAGGAAGCAGGTCTGTTGGAAAGCCCGTTCGCGCATGTGTTTGGCCGCCTTGGTATTCCGCTTGCGCAGGATATTATGAGCTTTGTTGTGCTTACTTCTGCTTTGTCAGCTGGTAATTCTGCGCTATATGTTTGTTCGCGGCTGCTCTGGTCCATGTCCAAGGATAAGCAGGCACCTGGCTGGTTATCCAAGTTGAATTCGCGGGGAGTTCCCTTTTATGGTGTACTTGTGACCTTGGCGTTATCAGGCTTATCTTTGCTTACCAGCGAATATGCTGCCGATACTGTGTATTTGTGGCTTATGTCCAGTGTAGGTTTGACAGGTTGCTTAATCTGGATTATTATTGCCTGGTGTCAGCTTAATTTTCGCAAGAGCTTCTTACAGTTAGGCGGCAAAATGGAGCAACTGATTTTCAAGACTCCCTTTTACCCCATTGTGCCTGTTGTGGCAATGTTATTAAATATCGGCATTATTCTCAGCCTTTATTTTGATGAGTCACAACGTATTGTGTTATATACCGGAATACCGGTCATTGTGCTTATCTATCTGTATTATATGTTAGTGCACAGTAAAAAAGGCGAAAAGGTAACAGAGGTTGTGGAGTAGGCTGAAAGCGGCGGCTCATTTTAGTCTTGACTTTTTCCTAATGCTGCCTTATGATGCAAATAAGATATCTTCCGTAGATAAGAGACATGAGTGTAGCGGCAGGTGCTAATTTGCACACAGAAATAGGGAGAAAGCCATGGATAAAGTTCGATGATGAGTCTAGGGAAAATAGCAGTGTTGTCGGTCTTGCAAACAGAACCTGAAGAGGCCAAGTTGCTGGAAAAGAGTTTACCGTTAGGCTACAAAGTGTATAAAAGCAAAGTGGGCTCGATGGATTCGGCTAAGATTTTTGCAGCTGTGGAAACAGCAGCCAAGCGGGAAGGTTTTATTAGCAGTAATTATCGGGAAGAGCACGCCTTATACCACAGTATTCTGGAAGCCTATCACGGTATCTGCCGGGGCAATGTCGGCTTAGGCAATGTACTTCGCAGTGCGGGTTTATTATTTAGCATAGTCCGCGGACCCAGGACAGTCGGGTGTGCTGATGACGGCGAATGGATTGCGATTGCCTTGTATGGCTATATGGGAGCACCCATGAAGGGTTTTGAACATGAAGTGCTTGGCCTGGGGATGAATCCAATTTGATCAATAAACAATAAAATGGACACTATGAAGTTAACCCAAAGTTATGAGACATAAGGGGGTAAACTCAGTAATGAGTTTGCTCCCTTTTTATATTAATAAAGGAGATACTA
>JAGGAA010000126.1 GCA_017889675.1 Bacillota bacterium
TAACATACCAATCAAAAGTCCGCTGTCAGCGATGCCATCATACAGGGTTTTTTGGATTTTTTCCACTGCCAAATTGTAAGAGCCCATATTGTGGGTCAACAGTAACCCTAAGAAAATACCCATCAGGAATGAAGGCACCGGCTGCCATTTGAAAATTGCCACCATAATAATCGGTATAAAGGGCACGATCATGCAGTAAAAGCTAAGGCTGCCAGATTTACCCTCCTTCATCTGCGGAGTGGTGCTTGCCGCCCAGGCACGGGCTCTGCCACCTTTTTGGGCGCGCAGATAATTGAAGGTAATAAATGCTAACATTACGACAACATGAACGATGGTTGCGATCACTGCAAAATGGATGTAAGTATCATCATATTTTATGGTTTTAAACACAGCAAAGAATTGACTTACATACGCGATGTTGAGATACATACCGGCCGATACGGCAAGTAAGTAAGAGCCTAACGCAGTTTTTTTATCTACACCTAAGGAGAACAGGATCGGCAGAACAATCATACCGATTGCCATAACAGAACCAACACCGAACGCGCTGGTAAAAATCAAGGCACAAACAAGGCATAAGAGTAAGGCGGTAATGAGGGGTTTGTCACCGGCCAGTTCAACGGTTTTCTTGATGATATAGCCCGCAATCCCTGTATCAACAAGGATGCGCCCAAACCATGCACCAAATACGATAATAGCAATTGTGGCACCATAACTTTCTACAGATTTTTGAAAAACATCTGTTACAACGTTATACATCGGCACCTGACCAATAAAACACCAAAGTATCGCAGTTACGATAAAACCGACAAGTAAATTTCCGCCCTTCATACAATAGTAGGTCAGCATCAAAAATGTGATGAGCAATAAACTACCAGCAATCATGTCAAACATAACTTTATTCCTCCCTTTAATTCGAAATATCCCTGTTACCTACCACCCCTGCAGCAAGATTCAAACTTCCTAGTAACAAAAGTTTGACCTGCTGTTTCCAACGAACGCCCCCTTACCCAGATTTATTTCTTACTACCTAGATGATTACATTAATATATTATACTAATATATTAGTTAATGCAATATCAAATATTTCGAAATATTTCATTTATCGCAGTAATAGATAACCATATCCAGTTCTGCGTAACATATGGGGGTTGCTACGCCCGTAATCAACCTTGACGCGTAAGTTTTCTTCTGTCTATAATGGCGATATTGTATTATTTTAAACACGATAATAAAGGAGAACTTTTGCTATGAACAGAGCAACAGCAATTAAACTATCTTCAGCACGAGCGTGGCGCACCTATCTCGGCGGCAAGCTGCTTGATGAATTATACGGCTTAACGGGAACCAAAGACGACCATTTTCCTGAAGATTGGATGATGTCGTTGGTATCTGCACGCAATGCCGGACGTGAGGATATTAAAGACGAAGGATTAAGTATGCTTGCAGGAGTGACACCACCTGTATCACTCAAATCCCTGATTGAATCTAATCCCGCTGCTTATTTAGGTGAAAAACACGCTGCCTGTTTCGGGAACAACACCGGTGTATTGGTTAAACTCATTGATTCGGCAGAACGGCTGACTGTGCAGGTACACCCTGACCGTCCTACAGCTAAAAAACTTTTTCAGTCAGACTTCGGCAAAACCGAGTGCTGGCACATTTTGGGCGGCAGGGTAATTAACGGTCAGCCGCCGTCTATCTACCTTGGCTTTAAACCAGGTGTAACGCGTAAACAATGGCAGGATTTATTCGAGCGTCAAGATTTTCCGGAAATGCTTCATTGTCTGCATCGCTTTGACGTGCAAAAAGAAGATACTTTCCTCATTGAAGGAGGCATTCCCCATGCGATCGGCGCAGGTTGTTTCCTGGTAGAAATCCAGGAACCGACCGATTATACGATTCGTGTGGAGCAAACAACCCCTTCCGGCTTTCAGGTTGCAGATTTTATGTGTCATCAAGGTCTAGGATTTGAACGCATGTTTGACTGTTTTATCTATGACGGCTTAACACGGGAAGAAACCAAAAAACGCTGGAAAATCGCACCTGCCGTGTTACGTGAAGAACAAAGCGGCCGTGAAACCGAATTGATTGGCTATCGAACTACCGACTATTTCCGCATGACCGAATTGATAATTAATGAGTCACTGCATCTGGATACAAGTTTAAGTTTTTCAGGAATTTACATATTGTCTGGCCAGGGAACTCTTTGCACAGACGGCACGACACAAAGCTTCCAAAAATGCGACCAGTTCTTTTTGCCTGCGCATATTAAAGAACTTTCCATCCGAAATGCCAGCGAGGAACCATGCCGCATTCTGCGTTGCTTTGGTCCAAAGCCGACAGTGAAACAGAAAAATACGTAATATCCAAATACTTTGTTACAGTCTTGGGGAATCTATATAAAGAAGCGGCCCACCTTAATCAATCCCAACCTTATAGCAAACTACTACCTGATCGTTTGGGGGTATAAATTTTGAGCATGACAGAAGAATTGGTGCATATCCCGGCAGATAAGGCTTTGATTGAAGGAGAACTTAGAGTACCAACCAACTCTCATGGAATTATACTTTTCGCCCACGGTAGCGGCAGCAGCCGACATAGTCCTCGTAACAATTTTGTTTCACGTGTATTAAATAATAATGGACTAGCCACTTTGCTCATAGACCTATTAACAACTGAAGAAGATAGAAATTATAACACAAGGTTTGATATTGAGCTACTTACGCAGCGGCTAGTTATAGCTACCGAGTGGATACGAAATCAAATACAAACTTCGCATCTGCCTATAGGTTATTTTGGGGCAAGTACAGGTGCTGCTGCTGCCTTGAAAGCGGCAGCTATGCAAACTTCAGTCCAGGCAGTGGTATCCCGTGGCGGTCGACCTGACTTAGCAGGGAACGACTTAGGCCGAGTAATCGCTCCTGTTTTGCTTCTTGTTGGTGGCAATGATTTTGGCGTGATAGAACTGAATCAAGATGCCTTTAAGCTATTACACTATACAAAGAAGCTCATTCTCGTACCAGGCGCTACTCATTTATTTGAAGAAGCTGGGACCCTTGAGCAAGTGGCTAATCACGCCGCTGACTGGTTTAGAATATATCTGGATTCAGCAAAGTTTTAGACAACTTTGGTCCAACAACGCTGTGAGCAGTTTTTTTAATGCAATTTTTTTAATGTAAGGAGTCTGTAAATGAAAAATAATAGCCAGCAGGCAAATAACCCCTCATCTTTCCCACCTCAGCATCAAAATCAACAACCAGGTAGTGAAATCGCTATGACCCCTCGCCCGGTTTCAATTAAGCAAGACTATAAAGCCAGCGGCAAACTAGATAAAAAAGTGGCGTTAATCAGCGGCGGTGATAGTGGAATTGGACGAGCTGTTTCCCTGTTGTTCGCGCTGGAAGGCGCTGACATCGGAATTATTTATCTTAATGAACATGATGATGCCAATATGACCAAAGCCGATATTGAAAAACTCGGACGCCGTTGTCTTCTCATCGCCGGTGATGTTGGAAATGAAGAGTTTTGTAAACACGCAGTCACTCAATTAATTAACGAGTTAGGTCATCTTGACATCCTAGTCAACAACGCCGCGGAACAGCATGTTCAAACAACCCTGGAGAATATTACAGCTGAGCAGTTGGAACGAACCTTCCGCACGAATATTTTCTCGTACTTCTACCTCAGCAAGGCCGCCTTACCTCACTTAACCAATGGAAGCTCTATTATAAACACAACATCAATTACTGCCTATGAAGGTCATGAGTTGCTGATAGACTATGCTGCTAGCAAGGGAGCAATCGTCACTTTTACTCGCTCACTCTCGCAGTCACTTGTCGGAAAAGGTATCCGTGTAAATGGCGTTGCGCCCGGACCAATATGGACACCCCTTATACCGGCCTCGTTCAACGAACAACATGTAGCCCAATTTGGGCAAGATACACCTATGAAACGCGCTGGACAACCAGTCGAGGTTGCGCCGTCCTATCTCTTTTTAGCCTCACAAGATTCCTCCTATATGACAGGACAGATACTGCACGTCAATGGCGGGACCATCGTAAACAGTTAGCATTTTTCTGGCTAAGGTTCTGTGCCAGATTGGACTTTTTACAATGTGCTAAGATCCAATCTTGTATTGGCGTATTCCCATGTTTTGCTTTTGTTAATTCTCAATTATTGTAAATCTCTGTATTTAGCCGATATTTTCTTCCATTGCCTCCATATAAGGGTAGAGCACGTAAAATAAGCGTAGAATAACACTGTCCTGACAACGGTGTTTATTCTACGCTTATGGCTGTTCAAACGTTTGCCTAAGTTTGATTTTGGAGAACACAACCAGTTTCCTATATGCTTGGATATAATTATATGCTTTTCCTACGAAAAAACACGGACAAAGTCAAACCAATAACCGCTAAAATAGTAACAACTACTCTTTTTAAAAAGAAAAACCGCTAATGCGGTTTTAGAAAATGATCAAAATATATTTATTTTAAATAGATTTAACGACAATAATTTACAAATTTTGGATAGATAATATTGTATATTATATTAAAATCTACTAATAGTTATCAAGAAGGAAGGATTTTTACCATGACAAGAGACGCTATTACAGAGAGAATTCTTGAAATATGTAAAGTACTTGATGAATCTGAAACTATAACAAATAATACGGAGTTACTTTTAAAAGAACTTGAGGAACTATGTCGCTTATCCGTGCAGATGAAGCAAAAACAAAATTTTTTTAAGCCTGTCACGTAACAAAAATACAGCATCTGATGAACGGAAGTTAAGCCCCCAGCAAAACGTCAGGGGCTTAACTCATTTAAGTAAAATTGAATTACTCTTCTTTCAATTTACGGAGAAGATTTAAGACTTCAATATATAACCAAATGAGTGTAACAAGAAGACCAAAGGCGCAAAACCATTCATATTCTTTCGGTAAGCCTTGGCGTACACTTTGATTGATATTTTCGTAATCAATAAACAAATTTAAGGTAGCTATCCCAATTACGACTAAACTAAATATAATCCCAATAGCTCCACCTTGGTGTATCTGGGGGATACGAATTCCAAAGAAACTTAAAATAAATTCGATCAAATAAGTTATAGCAATCCCCAGCGTAGCCATAAAGACGGCTCTCATAAAGCCTTCATTAACTTTTACATAACCTCTTGCATAAATAAGCGCTGAACTAATTGCAATCCCAAATGTTATCATTACCGCGTTAATAACAATACCATGATACGTTTTAGCAAACATTGCTGACACAGCGGCTAAAAACATACCTTCTAATATGGCGTAAAGCGGCGATAAAACTCCAGCCAATGGTGGACGAAAGCTTATTGCAAGAACCGCAATGAATCCCATAATTGAGGTAACCATTGCAGTAATTGGAGTGGCATACCCCATTACCCAAGTTATAAGTGCCGAGATAGTAACAATGCCTACTAACGCAAGGCTTTTTGTTGCTATCCCCGAATAAGTGGCAGTTTCACTACTATAGGTATGAATAGCTTTTACTTTTGAAATCACAGGATTTGCCATTGCAAATCATCTCCTTTGAAGTTAACTTAGACTATACTATATTATACCATATTGTTCAAACAGATAGCACTTTTATACATAATCCTTCATATTGGCATA
>JAGGAA010000366.1 GCA_017889675.1 Bacillota bacterium
TGAAGAAAAAGAATGGCAGGATAAATTGGCTCGTGCCATGAATGCTATGTATGCCAAAGCAAAAGAATTTGGCGGAGAAGTTTCTGGTGAACATGGTATTGGCAGTGCCAAAAAACCTTATCTGGAAGTTACCAAAGGCAGCGAATACATGGCGCTACTCAAACGACTTAAAATGGCCTTTGATCCCAAAAATATATTAAATCCAGGCAAGGTTTGCTGATTTGCCGCAGGATTAGCTATTAAGTTACATATAGTTACATCAATCACGCAGGCTAATTAGCCTGCGTGATTTTTTTCCAGAGGGAAAGTATAACTTTCCCCTGGATTGAATGACTAAGGCTTCTGCCGGTGACGCGCCCGGATGAGAATTTGTGTCCTCATAAGGTGGTACCCCGGTACCCTTCGTAACTCTCGTACCCCCCGGCCTTTGCCGGAAAAAGCGTTCCGCAGGAGAAAAGCCGGGCGGTATTCCGTTAAGAAATCCGTACTGTTTGAGCGTAGCGAGTTTACGGATTTGCATAAATACTGGTAATTAACGGTATAATCATAGCAGGATTTTTAATGCAACAGCGGGAAAGTTGCATTAAAAGAAATAAGGAGGCAGACATTATGCCCAAAATTACCGGTACAGCCAAACGGTTGAGGATTTACATTGGTGAACATGACCGATATGAGGGGAAATCCCTCTACCAGGCTATTGTTGAAAAAGCCAAAGCGTTAGATTTGGCCGGGGCCACTGTGCTTCGTGGTTTAATGGGCTATGGAGCCAACAGTCGTATTCATACAGCCAGTATTGTCGATTTGTCAAGTGATTTACCGATATTAGTAGAAGTAGTGGATAGTGAGGAGTATATTAATAAATTACTGCCATATCTTGATATGATGCTGAAGGAAGGTCTGGTTACACTTGACGACATAGATGTCATTAGGTATGGTAAAATAAAGTACAAAGAGTAGTTATTGTCAGGCGAGACACTAATTAATACCAACAAAACCAAGGAAGCATTTGTGTATGCAAAGGCTTCTTTTGTTTTTCTAAGGAAATACTAAAAAACGCAAGCTATAATACACTCATTCACTAGGAAGAGAATTTATAAAAATTGGGGGTGAGAGGATGAAGAAGCTAATACGACAGTTGCTAAGTGGTGTTTTAAGTCTTATTACTACTTGTTTAATCATGGCCTCGCCGGTAGCGGCCATGGTGTATGCAGCAGAACCTGTGGAAGCTGTGGAAAGTTTTTGAACCTGGGTTTGAGCGACAATTGGAAATGAGGAAAAGTAAAAATCGAGTGGTGACAATGCCTTGACAGGGAAAGAATAATGCCATACTCTTTGGTTAGGTAATGCTATGTGTGGAAAAAGGGTAGGGAGTGGTTTTGTGAAAATTTTAGTTGTTGAAGATGATGACCCATTACGGGAAGCCATTGTTTCATTGTTAACTGAGGAAAATTATCTTATTGATGAAGCAGCCACCGGCGATGAGGGTTTGTATTTGGCTCAGCAAGGGATCTATGAGTTGTTGATACTAGATATTATGCTGCCTGAAATTACTGGTCTGGAGATTGTCAAGAAGGTTAGGGCTGCTGATAATGAGGTGCCTATCTTATTATTAACAGCCCGCGACAGTGTAGCTGATAAGGTGAATGGTCTGGAGATAGGGGCTGATGATTATCTGGTTAAACCTTTTGCGATTCAGGAACTGTTAGCGCGCATAAAAGCCTTGATTCGTCGTCGAGGCTCTATGGCAAGTGACGGTAAAATTATAATGTAGTTGATTTGTATATTCACTATTTGCGCAAAAAACTCGCTCAATCAGGTCATGATTGTTTGCTGCGCACAGTACGCGGTGCTGGTTTTATGTTTAAGGAGAAATAAGAATGTTTAAACGCACGCTTCGCCGTTTGTCGGCGATGAATTCGATCGTGTTTTTATTGATTTTTGTGTTTTTCGGGACAGTTATTTACGGCTATGTAGCTTACCGTTTTTTTGACAAAGTTGATGAATCCATGTTTCTTAAGGTCAATAATTTTACCGTTGTGAATGGCAAGATGGTTCCGCAAAGCCGGAACCGGTTTTTCTTCGACCCGCGTATTTTTATCCTGATACGGGACGACAAGGGACAGGTTAGCACTATATTTCCTCATGATGAGGATGATATGGAAAATTTGCTGGAACTAATAGCTTATGCTCTGCCATACCAGTTTGAAACCAGAACGATTGAAAATCATTCTTATAGAATCCTCGATATTCCGTACCGCTATCAGGATAACATCCTACATACTGAGCGAGGGCCTATTGTTGTCAAAAGTATTATCGCTGTAAGTATAGTTGATTCCGAAATAGCTGCTCTGCGTGATTTGCTTATTATTATTGTCAGCGGATTTGTCATTGGTATGATCATTATTATTATTGCCGGTTATTATCTGGCAAGGCGGTCAATGATTCCCATTCAGTCGTCCTGGGAAAAACAACAGCAGTTTGTTGCTGATGCTTCCCATGAATTGCGGACGCCGTTGGCTGTGGTCAAAAGCAATGCTGAACTTATATTGCGGCACCCTGATCATACAGTGGAAGAAGAAAGTATCCGGGTAACGAATATTATCAGGGAAGTTAGGCGTATGACCAAACTGGTTTCTAGCCTACTTACGCTGGCCAGATCTGATGCCAATCAAATAGAAATTAAATTAGGCCTTGTAAGTGCGAATGAAGTTATTGAAAATATCGCCGAGCAGTTTATACCGCTAGCAGAGATGGAAGGTCTTACACTACAGGTAGAACTGAGTGAGCAGCTAGAACTAATGGCAGACAAGGAACGTTTGCATCAACTGCTTGTTATTTTACTGGATAATGCTATTAAATACACACCGCCACCAGGACAACTCCTAATTACCGGCGCTAAGCAGGGCAGCAACCTGGTAATAACTGTTGAAGATTCTGGACAGGGAATACCGACAGAGGATTTGCCTCGCGTTTTTGACCGGTTTTATCGGGGCGATAAGGCCAGGTCCAGAGAAAAGGGCGGCACAGGCCTGGGGCTGTCAATTGCTAAATGGATTGTGCAGCAGCATGGCGGAAAAATCGGCGTAGATAACAAAGCCAGCGGCGGTGCAAGGTTCAGCATAGTATTGCCGGTGAAAAAATAATATAAATAGTAGAAAGAGCACTTCTTGCTGGAGTGTTCTTTCTACTATTTAACTCTTTTCTAATAATGAGAGAAACCGTATAATGGGTAGTATGGTTGTAGGCTTGTCTGTAGTCCCACGCCACGGCTGAAACTAAATAAAATATAAAGAAATTCAAAAAGATGTTGCTTACAATAGGAACATCAGTTGTATTACAAAAAAGCGTAGGAGGCTGCTTATACTATGATAAACTTGACACATAAGGCTGCTGTGATTACTGCCGGTTTGATTTTTTTGCAGCATACCTTTGCTTTGGCTGCACCTGTCGAGCTATCACTGCAAGACAGTATTGCATATGCTCTGAAAAATAACCCGCGGATCAAAATCTGATTAAAGCGCAAAACCAATATGAGTTGGCAGTATCTGATTTGCTGACTACCATGAATATGGACGCCGGGAGTGAAATTCAGCTAAAGGGTGAGCTGGCCTATCAAGCTGATACCAGAACATTGGCAGAGGCCCTTAGCATGGCCAAACAAAACCGGCCGGAAATGGCCCAGGCTAAGGTCAGTGTTGACAGTGCCCAAAAAGGCATAGAGATTGCCGAAAGTAACAAACGGCCAACTGTCTCCCTGTCAGCTTCAACTGGCTGGAATGATCGACTGTTACCTACCAATGATACCAACTGGTCGGTCGGGGCCTCAGCAAGCTGGAATGTTTTTGATGCCGGCGTAACTAAGTCAAAAGTAAGTCAGGCTGAGTCTTCCGTAGCTAAAGCCAAGCTGCAGGCTGAGCAAACAACAGATTCTATCGAACAGGAAGTTCGCCAAAGCTACCTTAACATGAAGGAAGCTGAAAAACGCTTAAATACCACTGCGGTAACAGTCAACAAAGGCAATGAAGATCTGTACATTGCGCAGGAAAGCTATAAAGCTGGTGTCAGTACCAATCTTGATGTTTTTGATGCGCAACTGGCACTTACACAAGCCAAAACAAACCATGTTCAGGCTCTGTATGATTACAATGTCAACAAAGCCAAACTTGATAAGGCCATGGGCGTAAAAGCCACAAGTCTATAGATGGGAGAGGAGTTATGAGATTAATGTGGCAGAAAATCTTAAATCATAAGAAGCTGATTATAGCCAGCATAGTGGTGGTTGCTATCGCTGGTGGTGGCGGCTATTACTATCAAAATAAAAGTAAAGTTACCACAGTGCCCCAACAGACCATTCAGGCCGAGGTCCAAGACCTTACCTCGGTGGTAGCGGCAACAGGCACAATCAAGGCTGTAAATTCTGTAGATATCAGCTCCAAGATAACAGCCCATATCAAAGAAATTAAGGTCAAAGAAAATGAACAGGTTACCGCCGGACAAGTGCTTGTTATATTGGAAGATACCGCTCTGCAGGCCCAGGTAACCCAGGCGAAAGAACGGCTGGATAATGCAGCTATCAAATACCAACGGACCTCTCGGTTGACTACGATTGGCGGCACTTCCACAGAGGCACTGGATAATGCCAGCATGGACTATAAGATTGCTCAGGCCAATTATGATGAGGTTATGTCTAAGCTTGATGATACTATTATTGTTTCACCCATGGCGGGCAGTATCATCGGTAAACCGTTATCAACCGGGGAACTGGTAGCTCAAGGGGTAAATAATCCTACCGTTATTTTAACTGTCGCAGATATGTCCAAGATGCAAATCGAAGCTAATATAGATCAAACTGACATTGGCAAAATCGTGCTGGGACAAAAGGTTATCTTTACGGTTGATGCTTACCCCGGTAAGGAGTTTAGCGGCATGGTAACCACCATCTCCCGCAAAGCCGTAGTTTCTGGGAATGTGACCTACTACCCGGTAACCATCGACGTTACAAATGCCGAAAACCTCTTAAACCCCGGCATGGTTGCCAGAGTATCGGTTATTGTCAGTGAAAGCCAAGGCGTGTTGACCCTGCCACTGTCAGCGATCCGTTCAGATAAAACCGGAAAATATGTT
>JAGGAA010000127.1 GCA_017889675.1 Bacillota bacterium
AAACCCCGGATTTTTGCAGTCAAAAAATCGGGGTTTGGCGCACAGCGAAGCAGTTTATGCACATTTTGTCAGTGGCTGAAGCGATAGAAGAGTTTGATGTTGATATGTATTTTGTGGTTAGCTATAAAAAGTTGTGGAAGTTGTTGATAGACCGCGATAGGTAGAAGATTTGCAGGTAGCTGCTGGTCTTAGTCCATCATCTATGGCGAAGTTATCAAAAAATGAGAACGTCAGCATGGATGTGCTTATCAAAGTCTGTATTGCTCTAAGTGTTGATTTCAGCGACATCATGGAACTTGTATTAAAGAAGGACGAGATAAAATAACGCTGAGAAAAGGGGTTGATGCTTATGAGTGCTCCTCATAATGAAAACTCGCGTGTAAAAATCCCAGCATTAGTTCATTTTACGCGACTTGAATATGAATACGTATCTCTCAAGGATTATAGCGGCAATATCGACGAAGATACCAATATTTTTGTCGATACTTTTCGTGTTGCCATCAACCGAATTAACAGGACGAACCTTTCAGTTGATGATGTCCAGAAAATAATAGGCGAAATCAGAATTGCGCTGGCCGCTGATGATCTAGGCAGAGCGTTTTACTCGATACTACTTTCTGGTCATAATGGCTTAAAACTTATAGATTTTGATCTGACAAATGGCGCGGGCAATAACTTTCAAGTTGTTACCGAACTTACATATAAAAACGGAAATGATGAATTCCGTCCCGATATCACTGTGTTGGTTAATGGTATTCCAATTGCTTTCCTTGAGGTAAAAAAGCCTAATAACAAGGATGGTATTCAAGCCGAATATACTCGCATTAACAAGCGATTTAAGAATAAGAAATTCAAGCGTTTCGTTAATATCACACAGATTATGGTGTTTTCCAACAACAGCGAATATGATGATAATGAAGTTGTACCGTTGGAAGGCGCTTTTTATGCTGCCAGTAACTATAAAAAGCTATTCTTCAGCCAGTTTCGGGAAGAATATGACAGCATTTTTGCTAGAATTTTGCCTATTGATGAACATAAAGAAACTGCAATATTAAGAGACACAAACTATGTGTCCATCAAGCATACGCCGGAATATGCAACCAACCTATCTCCTGTTTCCCCAACCAATAGGGTTATTACGTCTTTGTTTTCGCATGATCGTATTATGATGTTGTTGAAGTACGCCATCACATATGTGGAGAAGACCGACGATGTGGGTATTACTACGCTTGAAAAACACTTGATGAGATATCCTCAGATTTTTGCAACCCAGGCGATTGAGAAGAACTTGAATTATGGTATTAAAAACGGTATCATTTGGCATACGCAAGGTAGCGGCAAGACTGCATTGGCATACTACAATGTTCGCTATTTGAAAGACTATTATCAGAGTCAGGGCATTATTGCAAAATTTTATTTTGTTGTGGACAGGCTTGATTTGCTTACACAGGCTGCTGACGAATTCCGCGCCCGTGGATTATTTGTGGAAGAAGTGAACTCCAAAGAAGATTTTATTACCAATATCCGTACAACAGGTTCTACAAACAATACTGGTCTTGATACGATTACGGTACTCAACATTCAAAAATTTTCCGAGGAATCGGTGGCAAGGGCAGCCGATTACAATGTTAACGTTCAACGGATATATTTTCTTGATGAAGCTCACCGTAGCTATAAGCCAACGGGGTCATTTTTAGCAAATCTTATGGCATCTGATCGCAATGCTGTGATGATCGCATTAACAGGTACGCCATTGATAGGTGATGGATATAACACCAAAGATGTCTTTGGTGTATACATTCATAAGTATTACTACAACCGTTCTATTGCAGATCGCTATACATTAAGGCTTATCCGTGAGGGTATTGAAACAACATACAGAAAAAAACTGCAGACGGCATTAACTGAAGTTGAAACACTTAAAGGTTCTATTGCCAAGGAAGATTTATACGCTCATCCGAAATACGTATCGGAACTTGTAAAATATGTTACTACAGATTTTGCCAAGAGCCGGATCGCGATGAACGATGATACAATTGGTGGTATGATTGTATGTGATTCGTCTAAACAAGCACGAGCCGTTTTTGCGGATATGAAGCATTCATCATTCTCCTCTGCACTCATTCTTCATGATGAGGATGATACGGAAATACGCAAGCAAAAGAGAAACGCCTTTAAAAAAGGACAAATTGATTTTCTTATTGTCTACAATATGCTTTTGACGGGCTTTGATGCCCCACGTTTGAAAAAGCTGTATCTCGGACGTATCATCAAAGACCACTCCCTGTTGCAGGCACTTACCCGTGTCAATCGCCCGTATAAGAATTTTCGCTATGGATATGTGGTGGATTTTGCCGATATCCGTGCCGAATTCGATAAGACCAACAAGGCTTATTTTGATGAACTGCAAGATGAATTGGGTGACGAATTTAAGCAGTATGATAATATTTTCAAAACGCCAGAAGAAATTCAGAGCGATTTGCAACTTATTGCAGATAAATTGTTTCTTTTCAATACATCTAATGCTGAGGTATTTTCACAGCAAGTATCTGCCCTGGATGATAAGGCGGAATTAATCGAACTTCGTCATGCGTTGGAACTTTATAAGGAATTGTTTAATATTGCCAAGCTGTTCGGTTATGAGGAACTATCCGATAAATTTGATTTGGATAATATCAGCGCCCTCTATAATGAGGTTAATAACCGTATCAACCTTATCAATCTTAAGCAGAACATCCAAAGTGCAGAGGATATGAGTGCCATTTTAAATCTGGCGTTGGATGAGATTGACTTCCAATTCAAAAAGATTTCAGAGAGCGAACTGGTTATTGCAGATAAATTCAGAGACAGCCTTGAGCGTACACGCCGGGAAATGCAGCGCAATCTTGACCCCAAAGATCCAGAGTATATTACATTGTTGGAGGAACTCCAGCGGCTGTTGAACAAAAAACACATAGAGGAACTTACCGCCGAGGAAATGACAGCGAATATTGACGAACTTGACCGCATTCGTAAGGCTGCAGAGCAACGCAATCTTGTGGATCAGATGCTTACGGAAAAATACGAAAACGATCCCAAATTTATGAGGACACATAAACGACTTAAAGAAATACCTCCACCTCTTGCTTCCGATCTGGTGCTTCATAAGGTATTGTTGTCACTTAAGCATAAAATTGATGGGCGGGTACTTGCCAATGCGCGGCTTCTAAATAACGAGCCGTATTTCATGCAAGATATGTTTCCTCTGATAAAGCAGGAACTAAATGCGAGTGGTGTAACTTTTACGGCTTCGCAGATTAAGTATATCGGTACCTGCATTTCAAATGAATATTTCAGTGAAAGGAATTGGGCCAGCTAATGCAGATTTTAGATATTAAAGCACAAACAAAATCTATGATAGACGATCTTAAAGCAATTTGTACAAACTATGGCCTTGGTAATGCCAGTAGCGAATATAAAATCATCACCGAGGTGTTTCTCTATAAATTTCTCAATGATAAGTTCATCCATGAGGCAAGACAGGTTATTCCAAAATATAAACAAATGTCAGCGGCAGAAGTGGAAGCTGCTTTGTCTGCCATGCCAGAGGATGACTATGAATTAATGCTCATGGACTTCAGTGCGTCAACGGCAAGGCTCAAAAAAGATCATTATATCTCGTATCTGTTCAATCATAAGAATCAAGAAAATTTTTATAAAATGCTTGATAATACGCTCGTTGACATTGCAAATTACAATATAGATATCTTTTCTGTGCAGACAGGCGGTCAATCAAAAATCCGGCTATTTGATGCGTTATCACAGTTTGTAATCGAGCAAGAGAAAAAAGATGGCTTCTGTCGTGCCATAATCGACAAACTGGCAAACTGCAGCTTTGATAGTGTTTTTAGCCAGAAGTACGATTTTTTTGCCGACATTTTTGAGTACCTCATCAAGGACTACAACAAGGATTTTGGTAAATATGCTGAGTATTACACGCCACATACTATCGCCAGTATCATAGCGAAGATCATGGTGCCGGATGGCGTACAGAATGTGACGGTCTATGACCCAGCGGCGGGTTCGGGAACATTGGTGCTGGCGCTTGCCCATGAGATTGGTGAGGAAAACTGCACAATTTAAAAGGGACTGAGGGACAGGTGTACTGTCCCAGAAGTTAGTGGAATAACATCTCGTGATAACTATAACTGGCCTTCCGGGATTTTTGGGGGACAGACGACCTGTTCGAAACCACTGAAAAAGTAGTGTTTTCATAAATTTGAGTACGGTAGAATGCGGCTTCGTGGTCTTAATTTTTAGGAAAACTGGACTTTTTCAGCAGTTTCGACCTGTTCCCTTGTCCCCCTGTCCCTCCCAAAGCAGATTCCATTAAAATAAACGAACCCGTTCAACCTTACTTGACGTAGGGTGAGCGGGTTTGTCGTTCTGATTAGGAGCAGGACCACCCATTAAACGGGTGGCTATGCTATTAAACATCCGAAGAGATTAGTCTTTTTTGTCATAGGCGGCGCAGTACTGTTTAAAGGTGTTTTCAAACTGGATGATGGTCCAACCGCGTAAATTTTGATTGTCGCTTTCCATAAGCTCTTTTAAAATATCTACCATGTGTTTTAAGTCGGGGTCAAAAGTGGCTTCGACTTTTTTTGTTTGTGGTTCAATTCCTCTTAATAGCCAATCAGCTGATACATCATAAAAATCACATAGGCCAATAATTGCATCAGCCGATGAATTAACTTCATCTTTCTCATATTTGCCTAAGTTGCTTCTGGATATTCTGGTACTGTCAGATACTTCTTGAAGTGTTTTATGAGAAGACTGTCGCAAGTAAAGCAGTCTTTTCCCAAAAGTATCTAGTTCTGACTTACTTTGCACAGTTCATCCCTCTTTTCTCAAAAATGAACAAAATATATTGATAATTTCTCAAATATGAGATATAATCAACCTGTGTATAAATATACAATTTAATGTTTTCCCTAAATACCACGTATATACACAAGCGAAGGGAGGTAAAGCCAATAAATAATGGATAGCAGACAAATACAGCATAAGTTGCCCGACGGGCGAAGCATATTCGCCAGTGCAAGACTTGGGCAAAAACGTTTATATGTCGTTTTTGTACTGCGAAAGAAGTAGTTGGAAACGATATGAGTCAAGCCTTGTCTTGTGTAATTAACTACATTATTATAGCGTATCCTTTGTAAAACGTAAATACGACTGAAAAGAACGGAAATGGACCGCTCTTTTCTGTTAACGTCGCTCTGGCTGATCCGATCTGCCAACAAGATAATCCAGCGAAACATCGAAATAGTTTGCCAGAGCGATGAGAACGTCAAAACTTGGCTTGGCCTCGTCTTTTTCGTACATGAATATAATCCGGCGTTTGACTCCAACAATATCGGCTAAGTCTTCGGCTTTTAAATTCTTGGATTTGCGCAACTGGTTTAATCGTTCACCAAAAGAAGGCATAAATCACACACCAATTCCTAAAAATATGTTGACCGTGCAATTAAAATGCACTATAATAAATTCGTAGTGCATTTTAATTGCACAAAAATAGTCATCTAAAGGAAAAATGATCACTACTCATT
>JAGGAA010000128.1 GCA_017889675.1 Bacillota bacterium
TTATTTTTGGGTTCAAACAAGAATTTATTGTTGGCGCAGTCCCCTTCACAAGGGGTTTCTGCCGGATAGTCACAGTTAAAGCACGCAGTACATAATGTTTTGGACGAAATGTTGCCAATGGAAGCATACAAGCCTTCCAGTGATAAATAATGCAGAGAATCAGCGCCAATATACTCTCTGATTTCCTCAACCTGCTTGGATGCGGCAATCAGTTCTTTTCGAGCTGATGTATCAATTCCATAGTAACAGGGAAAACCAATCGGCGGCGAGCTTATGCACATATGGACAGCCGTAGCGCCTGCTTCTTTTAGCATCCGGACAATTTTGCCGCTGGTCGTACCGCGTACAATAGAGTCATCTACCATGACAACAGATTTACCCTTCACGACTGATGTAACAGCATTGAGTTTAATCCGTACACCCATATCCCGGTTTTTCTGCTCTGGCTGAATAAAGGTACGACCGATATACCGGTTTTTCATAAGACCTTCGGCAAAAGGTATCCCTGATTCCTGGCTGTAGCCAAGCGCCGCCGTTGTACCTGAATCCGGTACAGAAATAACAATATCAGCCTTAAAACCACTCTCTCTTGCCAAGGTACGTCCCATACTGAGCCGAGCTTGGTACACACTCTGACCATCAATGACACTGTCCGGACGAGCAAAGTAGATATATTCAAACACACAAGCTGAACGCCGGTCAGTCTCAGCAAATCGCCTGGATTCTACACCCTTATCATCAATACTTACTATCTCACCTGGTTCAATATCGCGCACAAATTCAGCGCCAACAGTATCAAGTCCGCAAGACTCAGAAGATAGTACCCAGCCATCGCCCAGCCGTCCCAGACAGAGCGGACGGAAACCATGCGGGTCACGTACGCCAATAAGCTTTTTTTCGGTCATGATAACAAGACTGTACGCCCCTTGGACATCAGTCAAGCTGTCAATCACCCGTTCTTCAATCGTCGACTTGGTAGAGCGGGCAATTAAATTAACAATAACTTCACTGTCAATCGAAGTTTGGAACACATGCCCTTTTTTCTCCAGTTCGATTCTCATTTCATGAGCATTGGTCAGATTGCCGTTATGGGCCAGACTAAGCTGTCCCCCGGAATAGTTAACCAATAACGGTTGGGTATTGCGCAAAAGGCTTGACCCGGTTGTTGAATACCGGACATGGCCGATGGCAATATGGGCTGGCATGTCAGGCAGAGAATGACGAAACACTTCATTGACTAATCCCATGCCGCGCTGCACATCCATAATAGTACCGTCGGTAACAGCAATACCGGCGCTTTCCTGGCCCCGATGCTGCAACGCATACAAGCCCCAATATGTATTTAATGCCACATTCTCGTGACGTGTAAAAATGCCAAAGACGCCGCACTCTTCCCGCCATTTATCGCTCTGTATATCGTAAAGCACTTAATTTCTCCTTTACCGTTTAACAATTTACTAGCAAACTGGTTTTACTTTCCGGTCAGTCGGTGCAATACCTCTTGATAAGCTTCCTCCACATTGCCTAAATCGCGACGGAAACGATCTTTATCAAGCTTCTGACTAGTCTCACTGTCCCAAAAACGGCAAGTATCTGGCGAGATTTCATCCCCTAAGATTACTTCCCCTTTATGCACACCAAATTCAAGTTTAAAGTCAATCAATTCTATTTTTTTATCTTTCAGGAAAGCAGATAAAATTTCATTGATTTGCAGTGCATATTTTTCGATGATTTCCACTTGCTCAGGAGTCGCCAGACCGAGTGCCTTGATATGGTAATTATTAATCAACGGATCGCCTAGTGCATCATCTTTGTAGTAAAGTTCGACAACCGTACTGGGCAATTTGCGACCTTCCTCCCAGCCAATGCGTTTTGCCAGGCTGCCGGCAGCGATATTACGGACAACAACTTCTACTGGCAAAATAGCCAGTTTCTTGACAAGCATTTCCCGGTCACTAAGCATTTTGATAAAATGATGCGGAATGCCTTTTTCGCTTAACAGATTGAAGAAAAAAGTCGAAATCTTATTGTTGAACACGCCCTTGTTACCAATCGTACCCTTCTTTTCACCATTAAATGCAGTAGCATCGTCTTTGAAATATACCAATAGTTCATCAGGATTCTCAGTTGCAAATACTTGTTTAGCTTTTCCTTCATACATAGGTTGTTTAGTCATGGGGTTAGCCTCCTCAAAAATTTAAATATTATTTTAGTGATCGCTTATTAAGTAATTACTTGGAAGCAGCCAGCTTTTGAGCCAACCGTGCATCTTTTTTCTCAACTTCTTCAGCCATAGTCTGCCGGTGAGCTATTAGTTTACCGGCAAGCTCTGCGTTATGTACCGCCAATATCTGCGCGGCAAACAACGCTGCATTTTTTGCTCCATTAATAGCCATGGTAGCTACAGGAATGCCTGCAGGCATTTGAACAATGCTGAGTAACGCATCCATACCGGCAAGCGGCGTAGCATTTACCGGAATACCAATAACCGGTAACGTGGTAAAACTGGCGATTACTCCAGGAAGGTGAGCAGCAGCTCCAGCGGCAGCAATGATAACCTGGACCCCGCGTTCGCGGGCACCAGCTACAAATTGATGCACCTTATCTGGTGTGCGATGAGCTGATGCTACTACTATTTCTGTTTCAATACCCAATTCGGTTAGCTGGCTGACAGCCGGTTCAAGTACCGGCCAATCCGAATCACTGCCCATAATAATTGCTACTTTCATATCCTCATCCTTTCACTACATAAAGTACTTATGGATTAATTTACCAATGAATGTTTTGTAACAAAACCCAGATATTCACAAAAATATCTGGGTTTTGCTTCCCCGTTATTCAGCCAGGAATACAAACCGGAAGACAACAAGAACCGCTAATATGTATACAATCCAATGCACTTCGCGACCTCTACCAGTAACTAATTTTAACAACGGATACATCACAAGGCCAGCAGAAATACCATTGGCGATGCTATAAGTGAACGGCATCAGAACAATGGTTAAAAAAGCCGGCAGACACTCTGTAAAATCGTTAAAATCAATATGTCGGACTGATTCGAGCATGAGAGCACCAACAATGATAAGCGCTGGCGCAGTAGCAGCAGTAGGGATCAGGCCAGCGAGCGGCGCAAAGAACAACGATAACAAAAAGAGTACCCCGCATACTACGGCAGTTAAGCCGGTACGCCCACCGGCACCAACACCGGCAGCACTTTCCACATAGGAAGTGATGGTACTAGTACCTAACAATGCACCAAGACTTACACCAGTGGCATCTACTAGCATGGCCTTACCGATACCAGGAAATTTTCCTTTTTTATCCATAAGACCAGCTTTGGATGCAGTGCCAACAAGCGTACCCATAGTATCAAACAGTTCCACAAAGGTAAATGTAAAGATAATGGCCATTAGGCCCATATCCAGAGCACCCTGAATATCCAAAGCAAAAAAAGCATTCTGGCTAAAATTAGGCATTGCTATCGGGCTAAAGCTAGCAGGAATCTTAACAATTCCCACCATAATACCAACAATTGTGGTAGTAAAAATTCCTATTAAGATAGAACCCTTGATTTGCCGTGCCATCAGTACACCAATAACTATCAGGCCAAATACGGAAAGCAATACTTCAGGATGAGTGAATTGCCCCATCTCAATAATGGTTTCAAAACTAAGCGGTGTACCATTGCCTTTAGCAGCAACAATTTTCTCCAAAGTAGGTGGAATCAAGGATAACCGGATACTCATGATACCGGAAAGCTTCAACCCAATAATGGTAATAAACAAGCCAATACCGACTGTAATCGCATGTTTTAGCGATGTAGGCATACCCTCAACCAATAATTGACGAACTTGGGTCACAGTAAGCAGAATAAAAATAAGACCAGAAATAAATACCGCACCCAAGGCCACCTGCCAAGTAACCCCCATACCGATAACAACAGTAAACGCATAAAAAGCGTTAAGCCCCATGCCTGGAGCCAAGGCAATCGGATAGTTAACAAACAGTCCCATCATAATTGATACGACGCCAGCACCAATAGAAGTAGCCAATAATACGGCATTCTTGTCCATGCCTGCTGATCCTAGAATGCTTGGGTTGACAAATAAAATGTACGCCATGGTCATAAAGGTTGTAATACCTGCGACCACTTCAGTTCTCACATTTGTTTTGCGAGACCTAAGCTCAAACAATTTTTCCAACATTTTCTCTTCCCCCCCTTATAAAATACCCCTCTTACAGTGTCACCGTTAGCACCATCACCTATTCGAAAAACGCCAAAAAACCCTGACAGGGAAATTTCGCATGAACGTAATAGAGCGAAACTTCCCCGCCAGGGTTTTTATCCCATCGGTGTAGTGTTATCCAGTAACACCTGTGCCACTTGGTCACAGCCCACACCACATTGTGTTGCGCGGAACCCTAGGCACACTTTCACTCGTAGTCGGGCGATTTACGGTCGCCTGGTAGAAACTTTTGAGCCATATCCTCAAATATATACGAGCATCATGTATTTATTTGTATTGTACCAGTAGTGGGCAAAATCTGTCAATAAAAAATCGAACTTTAATTACTTATTTTAAGTTATTGTTCGGGATTAGTTGGAATTACTTTAACAGCGACATTTTAATTTTTACAACCGCTTTTTTAACGTTAGCAGCCGCATTCAGTATACAGTTGGGCCGGTGTACATCCCAAGGGAAAAATATAGCATACATGCCCTCAGTCATCACCAAATCAGTCTCTTGTTGTACTGTTTTATAAAATATAGCATCTTTAGCTGCAAGCTCATCAGTTAAAACCTCGTTATCGTTAGATAACAAGCTGTATGTAACCATTTCCTGTCCGGAAATAATATATTGGATATCCAAATAATCGACATGAGCTTCTGCTCTGCGTATTTCCCGTGGCTGGGTTTCATATTCATTAATAGCTACATAGATATCTTTGCCTTCAATTTCATACTTGCCTTTAGGCAAGGCCGTCAAATCTGTTTTCGCAAGATACTCAAGCCCTTTGACAAGAGTTTTGTGAAGGTGTGGCGCATCCTTTGTAAACGTTGAAATGTGTCCAAAAATCATAAGTACCCCTCCAATAAATTAATTAATGATTCGCCTGGCGCCGAGATAACGCGGCTTCCAGTATGTTTCGTCCAGTCGGCTAATCATTACACCCCGGCTGGAGGAAGTATGAATAAATTTACCACTGCCATAATAAATGCCTACATGCGAAGCTCCGGGAGCATATGTTGTAAAAAACACCAAATCACCTGGTTTAAGCTTGCTTTGCTCAACTTTTTTCCCCTGCATATATTGAACATCAGCTGAGCGCGGCAGTTTTTTACCATTTTTATCATATACAAATTTAACAAAGCCTGAGCAGTCAAACCCTTTGGGAGATTCACCGCCAAACCGGTACGGTGTTTTAAGATACTTTTCCGCTGTTTTAATAATATTATCTGTCTTTCCCGCTGTTTGCTTAGCCGGAGCAGCAAATACCGAAGTATTAACCAAAACAAGTATAAGAACCACCAGGCAAACGGCCACAAGCTTTTTAGACAGCCGCATACAAGCTTCACCCCTGATTCA
>JAGGAA010000129.1 GCA_017889675.1 Bacillota bacterium
TGAATTTACATTTGATGCATGAAGGATATGGTATTGTATCTATTCCTCCTGAATTGAGGGATGAATAAAATGATGCGCATCGTGTATAACAACGTGATAACCAACCGGATGCGGAACCATTTATCAAGTTGATTGCAGAATGTACCATAGAAACCCAAAAAGATTATTGCAGGCTTTTGCGCATAAAAGCGAATTAAAAAGCAAGCTATACTAAAAAACCTCTGCTTGCTATTTCAAGCTTTCTACTTACATTCTAACCATTCTAACCAAATGAGTTGACAAAACTGGTTAGAATGGTTAGATTTTTAATTACTTTTATTCATTCCAAACAATTTTACCCAGGTACTTTTTAAAACTTGAATAGTATCATTTTCCCATTTGTTAACCGTGTATACATGAAACCCATATAGATCACCAAATTCTTTTTTAGTTAAACCCAAGCTTTGCCGCAAAGCCCGTATTTGCCAGCCTTGTCCATTGTATAAAAAAAGATTATATTCATCAAGCAGGTCTGTAATTTCAACGCCGAAAAGTTCAGCAATTTTACTTAGCTTGTCAACAGGATACGGGATTTTTCTATCTTCCTGTTCATAAGCGCAATAAGTAGCGCGGTGAATTCCCGTTTTTTCAGCCACATCTTTTTGCCGCAACCCTTTTTTATGTCTGTAATAACGCAGCTTGTCTGATACTGTGGCAATTTCAGAAGGGCCAGAATATTTAATATTAAACCTTTCCGCTTCAAGCAATTTGCGTGGTTGCAATAATTGGAAGCTATGAATATATAATGGTGCATACTTAACACCGCCGAGACAATGACAGGCCATTATATGCATATGGTTAGCAAGACATATAAACTGGTGCCATTTTTCATGATAACGAATCTGCGTAGTATAATTCAGATCACTTTTGGACACTGTGTTAGTATAGCATTCTCAATGCAGCGAGCGGCATAGGTGGCCAGTCTAATTTTTTTGGCCGGGTCGAAGGTATTGATGGCCTTAATAAGTCCAATGGTGCCGATGGAGATTAGATCATCCACATCTTCGCCCGTATTATCAAATTTTTTAACAATATGGGCTACCAGTCTTAGGTTGCGTTCAATCAATACACTACGTGCAGCTTCATCTCCGTCTTTTAGCCGCTGTAAATAGACACGCTCATCTTTTTCTGACAACGGTAAAGGAAACGTATTATTGGCTATGTAAGAAACAAGTAGGGTGATGCCTTTGATTATTGATGTTGCCAATACCGTTAAAAACGAAAGAGCCATTAGTCATTCACCCCCGAAAAGTCTGTCGACTACATCATATGGGGCAGACAAGCAAAATGTGCCTGGCAGAATTTATTTTTATTACTCGCACTTGCGCTAGAAATACAAGTACCATATAATTCAAATAGGAAATGTATGCTGCTCAAAGGAGCGTGACTTGCATGGAGCATTATATTGCTGATATTGGTATATTCTTTGCTGGTACCTTGGTCGTACTGTATATGCTGTGGGATAGACTGTTTCCCGAGGAATAGCGAACATAAACAGAACGAGATTGCTTTTTCGGCAATCTCGTTCTGTTTATGTTTCAAGTATTTACTTAGCAACTGACTGCGTACAAATAGACATTTTCTCCACTACTACCGTATTAAGGGCCTCAGTAATAGCTTCACCAATAACTTTACTAAGTTTCATCACTTTGCCTAAGGACGTGCTTTGTAGATCCAGATATCCAATCTGGCTTTGAGCATTGACTACACCGATAACTGAAATATCACCGATAGTAGGCAATCTGTTGCCTACTGCAATCCCTGCAGCCAAACCGCCCTGCCAAATTTCAATATTACCAACTTCATGACTTTTCCCCAGACAGGCATCAATGGCAATAATGAGGGGATGATGATAACGGTGCGTTATACTATTTAACGTCTCTACAAAGTTACCTGCATGAACTGGATGTTCTAATGTACCATACACATTACACTCCGTGTTTTCTTCAAGATAGGTACCGACTAATGGCCCTAAAGCATCACCTGTATATCGATCAGAACCAATACAGAGTGCCACAATTGGCCGCAAACATAATCCGTCTTGACGTTTCAATAGTACTATCAAATGTTCAAATAATTGTTTCCGGACATCGAGGTCATACAAATTAACAGTAAGCTTATTAAGGACATTTTTTACCATTCTCTCTCTCCTCTTAGCTATCTCATTAATCTATATGCAGCTTCTGTCCAGTTTATGTTTGGTCTTAGTTACCTACCCTATCAGCGGTAGTTCCTGGTATTCAGGCAATTTCACAGCCTGAGCGAGTGCTTCAATGATGAAGGCAACATGGTCCTTAAAGTCAACTTTCATAGCTTCGGCACTTGTTGTCATGGTTTCACGATTGACAGCGCGAGCAAATGCCTTATCTTTGAATTTCTTCATAACTGATTTTACCTCTAAATTGTCAAGACTTTTATCAGGACGCACCAGTGCGCAGGCGATAACAAACCCAGTCAGTTCATCTACTGCTAATAATGTTTTTTGCAGTAGTGTCCGCTCTGGCTGCCAATCACGAGCGTGAGCCTCTACATCTGTGGCAAACTGACTGTCATAGCCAGCAGCAATAAGAATTTTTCTACCATGATTCGGGTGATCATCGGGATATTTCTCAAAATCAACATCATGAAGCAATCCAACCGCCCCCCAGTATTCAACATCTTGACCAAATTTAGCGGCATAGGCTCGCATCGCAATCTCAACTGCTAAACAATGTTTTAAAAGCACTTCGCTTTGAACATGGCTACGTAACAGTTGCCACGCTTCTGATCTACTATAGTTCATGGTAAACCTCCTAATTATGTGGATAATGATCTAACTTTTCGAGTTCACGTGCAATACAAGTTGCCAAGCTGGACTGCCCGAGCATATAAGCCACCTTTATCAATAAGTTCCTGATGAGTGCCGGTTTCTGCCACCCTGCCGCCTGACAAATACACCACCCGGTCTGAAGACATAATTGTTGACATACGATGGGTAATAATAAAGGCTGTTCGTCCCCTGCAGGTTTGCCGAATAGCTGACATAACCTGGTTCTCGGTATGAGTATCAAGGGCCGCGGTCGGTTCATCAAAAAGTAATATGGCAGGTTCAGTAATTATCGCTCTGGCAATAGCAATCCGCTGACGCTGACCACCAGACAAATTTCCGCCCAATTCTCCCACTATCGTATTATAGCCTTGCGGCAACTCCCTAATAAAGTCGTAAGCATTAGCTAATCGAGCTGCTTGCTCAATTTCACTTACGGTTGCAGTAGGCCTACCATAGCGAATGTTTTCCACAATAGTGGTGTTAAATAACACCGGCTCCTGCTGAATGAAACCAATCTGCCGCCGTAAATCACCAATTTTAAGTTTTTTAATATCTATTCCATCTATATAAACAGTTCCTGTATTAGGATCGTAAAAGCGTAAGAGTAGATTGGCAAATGACGATTTACCCGCCCCACTGGGTCCAACAATAGCAACCACTTCACCTGGCCGCGCAATAATGTTGATATTTTCCAATATCAGGTTGCCGGTTTGGTACGCAAATGACACATCTTTAAACTCAACTAATCCCTCAGCCTTAGGCATCTGTAAATAGCCATCAACCACAGACGGAGTTTGTTCATTAAGTAAGCTGTTAATACGTCCCCATGCTACCACACCAAGTTTCAGATAAGTTAGTGCTTGGCTGATTTTGCGTACAGGCATCGGAATATTGATAATATAAACAAGAAAAGCAAACATTCCACCGATACTCAGATCGCCCTGAATAACCTCCCGACCGCCGTACCAAACGATAATAGTTAAACCGATAGCGGCAAGAAATTCTACTAATGCTACCAAAATTGCGCTTAATCGCTGAGCTTTTAGCAAATCACTAGCTGCTTGCTGAATCTTGTCACTGAATTTTTTGTATTCATAATCTTCCCGAACATAACTTTGCACGATGATCACCGATAGCAATGATTGTTGAATAATGGCTGTAACTTTAGCAAGCGTATGGTCAACAATTACCCCTAAACGGCCAATTTTATTATTAAAAAAGCTAATGGCAATAATGATAAATGGTAACGTAGCAAAAGTCACCATAGCCAGTTCCCAATCAAAATAAATCATAATTGCTACGATAGCCAACAGATTAAGTGACTCAACAATAGCATCAGGAATGCCTACTGTAACTGCCTGTTGAATAAATGACAAATCATTGGTAAATAACGAAATAAGCTCTCCGGAAGAATTCTTCATGAAATAGGCATAATCTAACGATTGCAGCTTACTAAACATGTCCTGACGGAGTTTAGCCAACATCTTATTAGCAGCTTTAGCCATACTATATCCATAAAAATAGGAAAACAAACCACGAATGAGGTATAGCATCATGATACCAGCGGTAATCAAATGCAAAAATGTAATATTTCCCCCGGTCAGCGCATCGTCAATAAGCATCTTAACTACCAGCGGCGCCGCCAAACCCGCTAAACTTGCAACAATAAAACACATTACAGCTGTTAAAGCTAATAACCAATATGGTTCTATAAACTTTCGCCAATAAAAACTAAACATAATCTATCTCCACTTAATACTGCTTAACTTGTCCACTTATATTGTCGCAGTTACTAGCATTAAATACAAGTACTTATGTAAAAATCCGCCCATTAATACTTGTATTTAAACTAAAAAAGGAAGGCCAACAATGCCTTCCTTTCTAGTTTACATCACCCGTCGAGCACCAATATAGCATGAACCCCAGTAGCCACTATCTAGACTATCAATTCTTACACCGCTGCTAGACGTCGCACTGATAAATCTACCATCACCAATATAGATGCCACTGTGAGATGCTCCTGAAGTATAGGTGCTAAAAAACACCAAGTCTCCAGGCTGAAGACGACTATACGATACGTGCCGTCCAACTTCAAATTGTTCATCAGCCATTCGAGGCAAATAAATACCGCTCTGAGCAAAAACATAGCGAGTAAAACCAGAACAGTCAAAACCGTCAGGGGTCGTCCCCCCAAACACATACGGTACCCCTCTGTAACTCAAGGAAGTCTGTATGATACGCCTTACCGAAGCGGTAGAGGAATCACGACTGGCTGGAATATCCCGTCCCATCAGAGCACGGTAGGTTTGCGCTCCAATCACACCGTCTGTTTCAAGACCACGTTCTTTTTGGAATGATTTAACAGCATTAACCGTTAGAGTTCCAAAATCGCCATCTGCTGTACCAGCATTAAAACCCAGATTATTCAGCTGAGCTTGAATAGCGGCTACATCATCTCCCCGGTCGCCAGCCTCATATGTTCCCGCCGCATAGGCAAAAGCAGTTGTACCTAAAAAGAGGCATAAAGCGACAATAATCCTGGAAAAATTGTGCAAATTGGTTTCTCCTCTCACTGGCCTCCGAGGTTAGCTGACGGGTTAGGGTTGCAGGCACCCTACTTGAAAAGCTGGCGCTTATCAAGTTTCACCCCCTTAACTTGGTTCCCCCGTACCTGAGCTGGATTCGGCTTTCTATAATGCTCTTAT